>NZ_JANNDR010000142.1:0-3614 GCF_031378165.1 Chamaesiphon sp. OTE_75_metabat_556 | reverse complement strand
GTCGAGCCGTGCAAATTGCTCCCCAGTCTCCCGCAACCCGTTCTCTCCTAGGACAGCTCCTGGTAGCCAACAAGGAGTACCAACAGGGATTGATGCAACTAAATATGGCACTTGGTCGCAATCCCCGGATGTCTGCGGCCTACCAAGCTAGAGCGGTGGCAAATCGGGCATTGGGAAATGCCGCAGCCGCACAACTAGACGACAGGCTGGCACAGCAATACGCTTTGAGCAATCCCGACGGGTTTATCGATGATATTAGTTTCCTCAACCAATAATATTGAGCTGTAAATATCGCTTAAAGATTTAACAATATTGAGGTTTAATCGATTTAACGATCGATTGTTTTATCTATTACCTCATGCTCGATTCCTACCGATCGACAATCGATCTAAATCCATCCAGATCAGCAATCGGCAGTTGGGGCGATCGATATCACCACCATTAATATCCTTGATCAAGTAGATAATTAGGCATAATTTGACTATCGATAATCGATTGATCGGTCGTCGATCGAGCAGACATTTTAGGGGATAATGAAAGAGGTAGAAATTACCGAACCGAGTGAGATCGAAGCAATGCAGGACAATTTTATGCCCGAATATCGAGCGCAACTAGATTTAGCGGCTGAAGCCCAGAACGCTGAATTTCAGCAGCTTTACGACTGCGCTCCCTGCGGTTATCATTCGCTCGATCGTGATGGTGTCTATGTCCGCATCAATCAAACCGAACTAGATATGCTCGGTTACGAGTGGGATGAAGTGGTGGGCAAAATCCGCTTTCTCGATCTCCTCACCCCAGCTAGTCAAGCAAAATTTAGCCAGAGTTTTCCCGAATTTCAAGAACGGGGTTGGGTGAAGGATTTAGAATTTGAGCTAGTCCGTAAAGATGGTAGCGTGTTACCTGTGAGTTTGAGCGCGACGGTAATTCGAGATGATCACGACAATTATTTGATGAGTCGATCGGTTGTCATCGATATTAGCGAACGCCAAGCCATCGAACTTGCCTTACAACAAAGTCAGTATTTTACCGAGCAACTGATTCATGCCGTTCCTTATATTATTAGTGTCTACAGTCTGGATGAAGGAAAAATAGCTTACATCAATCGATCGCTCGGCGCAAGCCTGGGCTATTCACCCACAGACACCCAGGAAATGGGCGATCGAATTATCGATCTGCTGCACCATCCCGACGAACCCCATCCGATCCAGACGGCATTCTCCAATATCGCCACAATTGAAGATGGTGAGATTCGCGAATTCGAGCAGCGGCTGCGGCACTTTAATGGCGAATGGCGGTGGCATAACGTCAGATATACCAGCTTCTCGCGTCACCCCGATGGCAGCGTCTCACAGGTACTGGCGATCGTCCACGATATCACCGATTCCAAGCAAGCCCAACTAGAACTCCAGCGCACCGAGGATCGCTTGCGCTATCTGCTGACAGCCAATCCAGCGGTAATCTATGCCTGTGAAGCCAGGGGGCAATATATGGCGACCTTTGTGAGCGAGAATGTGACGGGGATGTTGGGGTACCATAGTTGGGATTTTTTGGCAGATCCACATTTTTGGGCGCAGCAGATCCATCCCGACGATCGCGAGCGGGTGTTTGCCGATTTGCAGACAATTCTCGATCGAGGTCGGCACGTTTATGAATATCGCTTCCGCCATCAAGATGGCCATTACATCTGGGTGCGGGATGAACTGAGATTGGTTTTAGATCCGGCGGGGGAACCGCTAGAAATTATCGGTTATTGGAGCGATATTACCGAGCGCAAGCAGTCGGAGCAAACCATGCACGAGCAGGCGGACTTGCTCGACATCGCTCCCGATGCGATTTTCGTGCACAATCTCGACTACCAAATTTTGTTTTGGAACAAAGGTGCCGAACAATTATACGGCTGGCAAACTGCCGAGGCGATCGGGCAAGACTCGCGCCAGTTTATCAGCGAGGAGGCAGTGACTCAGTTTGAAGCAGCGATGGACATCGTCTTGAGTGCTGGAACTTGGCAAGGGGAACTCACCAAAATTACCGCTACTGGCAAACCCGTAATTGTCAGTAGCCGTCGCTCGCTTCTGCGAGATGCTGTCGGCAATCCCAAATCGATTCTGATCGTCGAAACGGATATTACCGAGCAAAAACAATTAGAATCGCAATTCTTTCGCGCCCAAAGATTGGAAAGTTTGGGGACGCTAGCTAGTGGCATCGCTCACGATCTCAATAATATTCTGACGCCGATTTTGGGCATTGTCGAAATTTTACCCTTACAATTTCCCGATATCGACGATCGCACTCAAAATCTCCTGACAATTTTAAATGATAGTACTCGAAGAGGTGCCGATCTAGTTAAACAAATTCTTTCATTTACGCGGGGTGTGGAAGGGAAGCCCACCTGCATTCAGATCCATCACTTAATTAAAGAAATTCAACGGATTATCAAACAAGCTTTCCCCAAAAATATCGAAGCTGTCTTTGATTACTCTAAACAGTTATGGACGATCGAAGCTGATAGTACGCTGATCCATCAAGTATTAATGAATCTCTGTGTTAATGCTCGCGATGCGATGCCCAATGGTGGCACATTGACGATCGGGACTGAGAATCTGACGATCGATGAAAACTATGCCAGAATCCACTTAGATGCTCGCGCTGGCGATTATATCGTCGTCTCAGTCACCGACACTGGGATGGGGATGACTGCCGAACTAATCGATCGGATTTTCGATCCATTTTTTACCACCAAGGAAATTGGAAAAGGTACCGGATTGGGATTATCAACCTCAATGGGGATTATCAAAAGTCATGGTGGCTTTATTACTGTTTATAGCGAAATCGGCAAAGGAACGTGTTTTAAAGTTTATTTACTGGCTACAGATACGCAAATATCCGAACCACAACCGCTCTTAGATCTGCCCCTTGGTAACAACGAACTCATTCTAATTGTCGATGATGAAATCTCCGTGCGATCGATTACGGGCACGACCTTAGAAACTTATAATTACCGAATTTTAACTGCTGGCGATGGGATCGAAGCGATCGCGATCTATGCCGAACATAAAAAAGATATTAGTGTCATCCTCCTCGATTTGATGATGCCATCTTTAGATACAGTGACAACCGTGCGTACCCTCCACAAACTCAATCCCCAAGTCAAAATCATCGCCATGAGTGGCTTGTCCACTAACGAGCAAATGACACAAAATCTCCGAGTTAGCGGCGTACGGACATTTTTAGCCAAACCTTTTATGGCTGAAGATTTGTTAAATACTTTAGAGCAGGTGTGCGCTCAATAGTGTTAAATAGCTGTTAACTGTTGACAGCGTTAATACTGAAATCACGCGGAGGTTCCCTCCGTATGTGTTTCAGTCAAGACAAGACATTACCCTTGCTCTTAATTTCTAGCGTAATTTATATCAGTATCTGACTGAAAACTCCCGATCGTCAGCCAAATTAAATTTACGATCGCGGAACCAGACTACCGATCGCGGCTGTCTCAATCTATATCGATCGCAATTCTGGCATCTACCCAAATAATCGACTATGAATTATCGGAGATTTTATCTCATCATGATTGTTAGTATCATTACTAACTTAAATTCTCTATTCTGTTTGACTCA
>NZ_JANNDR010000134.1:0-2860 GCF_031378165.1 Chamaesiphon sp. OTE_75_metabat_556 | reverse complement strand
GAACGCTCCCGATTTGGTGTTGCTAGGTGCGGTCGATCGTAACCCCAAGATCCAGGGCGAAGACATCGGTGAAATGGCTGGCTGTGGAGCATTAGAGATCCCCGTGATGAACGATCTCCAAGCGATCCTGGCGATGGCATCCCAAGAAAAACAAGCCGCCGTGATGGTCGATTTTACCCATCCCGACAGTATCTATGAAAACGTCCGCTCCGCGATCGCCTATGGCGTGCGTCCGGTAGTCGGCACCACGGGATTGAGTACCACCCAGATTCAGCAACTCGCCGAATTTGCTGACAAAGCGAGTACTGGCTGTCTGATTATCCCCAATTTCTCGATCGGGGTAATCTTGATGCAGCAAGCCGCGATCCAAGCCGCCAAATTTTTCGAGCACGTCGAAATCATCGAACTCCACCACAATCAAAAAGCCGATGCCCCCAGCGGTACTGCCATCCAAACCGCGCAACTATTAGGCGAACTCGGTAAAACATTCAATCCGCCCAGCGTCACCGAATCCGAAAAAATCGCTGGAGCTAGAGGTTGTATCGCTGATGAAAATATCCGCATCCATAGCATCCGACTCCCTGGCTACATCGCCCATCAAGAAATCATCTTCGGTGCGCCTGGTGAGATCTATCTACTCCGCCACGATACTACCAATCGATCGTGCTATATGCCCGGAGTCCTCCTCGCCATTCGCAAGATTTTGGGACTAAAATCGCTAGTATACGGCTTAGAAAAAATCCTTTGATAGTTGATAGTTGAGATAGCAATCCTATTTGATTCGTAAGAAGACGGTAGGGTGTGTTATCCCGTAGGGTAACGCACCAAAGATTTATTCATTCTCCTTCGTCGCCCCGTCCCCCCATCGCCCCGTCCCCCGCCCCTTACAAACATGCTAGTTCCAATTACCCGTAACAAATTTGAAGAATTAGTACCAGTATTAGCGATGGGAGTGCAGTACAAATATTGCTGGGGAAAATGGTCGGACTTTTTGCGACGGATGATTATTTCGATCGCGGCGGTGTCCTTAACTTATGCATTTTTACGGTTCTTGTCGCCTGATGATGTGGAGTGGCAAGCTCCAGTACCGATGGCGATCGCGGGGTTATATTGGTGGTGGGAGCCGATCGTCTTAGCCAGTCGGCGCAATTGGCAATTTCGGCAATTTCCCTACAGTGGTTTCTGGCGCGGTGAAGTGCTAGATCTCTATGTCACAGACGATCTCGTCGGCGAAAGAGAAACTGTCGATAACAAAGGCAATTTAGTAATTATTGAAGATATTGAAACCAGATTGCATCTGGAAGTCGGTGACGAAACGGGATTTATTACCGAGGTTTCCGTGCCGTTAAAGAAGGCTTATAAAGGGATTTCACGCGGCCAAATTGTCGAGATGATTGTGATGTCTTATCGTCCCGATCTGAGTTCTTTTGCCAAAGTATCTGACGTCTATTTACCAGATCTCAATCTGTGGTTGAGTGATTATCCCTGCTTGCGGCGAGATGCTTTTATCGCTACTAGTCAACGTCTGGATGAGGATTATTAGTCGATCTAAAAATAGAGTCTAGTATCTAAACATAATAGAACTGATGTTCTGTCAAGCAAATCGAGTATTATAGCAATCCTAAATGATTCATGAGATTTATTATTCGGTGCGTTACGCTATCGCGATAACACACCCTACGATCTTCTTACAAATCAAATAGGACTGCTATATCATCTTCATTATAATCGCAAGACCAACGATCGTCACCAGACAACCCTAATCGCCAGATTAATTTTTGCTGAAAAACTCGATCGGGCAATCGCTAGAAACGATCTCCATTTTTTAGGGCAAAATGGAGAAAGTTGAGACAGTCGATCTCAATATTTTGGGGTTGTAAATTTCTGCACCTAATTTATAAATCATGACTGAGATTTTTTCACCAGAAGAGATTGAAGAATTATCCACAGAGATCGATCGACAGTTACAAGAGTTGCGTCGATCAGGAAACGCTACCTATAAATCTGGAGATGAGTTAGAGCCAGGTGGTGCTTTGAGCAAGCAGAAGGAATCGATCGAGAGTTTAACCAAGGAACCGATGCCGAGTTTCTTGGCGAAGTTTGGGCGGGCGGCGAAGACGGATATTTGCGATAAGGATGGATTATTAAATCAACAGTGGCATAAATGGGGCGATCTGAATAATAAAGATGCCCTAGAGCGATTGGGTGCGGTGTTGGTGACGATGGGTTTTTCGGGGAATGTGGTGTCACCTTTGGCTGTGGCGGCGATCGTCGTCATCGTGCATATCGGGTTGAAGGCTTTTTGCGAAGACTATGGGAATAATACATAAAGCTGCGACAAGATCCCCCAAGAAACCCCAAGAAACCCGACTTTTTGGAAAAGTCGGGTTTCTGCCCCCACAAGTAAATTACGCATGGGAGCATCCTCGTTTTTTGCGTAGCGTGTAACCCACCCCTGCCCCTCCGAGGAGGGGAATATGAGAGAGATGATGCTGGAATTGAGTTTGAGCTTTAGTTCGATCGATCTCGTTACCGTCAAATTAGACAATCGAACCACGAATTCTATCCCCTTTATCTCACCCTTGACAAAAGAGGATTGGGCGGATATGCAGTGGTATTTGGAAGCATATCCGACTCAGTATGCGGCGGATGTAGATGATAGCCGCGCCGAGAGAATTGTGGCAAAGTTGAAGGTGTGGGGACAGGCGTTATTTCAGGCGGTGTTTGCCGATCGATCTGCCGAGCGGTTATTTAATGAATTTCAGGATGCCGAGGGTGAGGGGCGACAAATCACGATCGCGGCGAGTCAGCCAGAGATCTTGCGGTTGCCGTGGGAATTGTTGTGCGATCCGAATGGGAC
>NZ_JANNDR010000351.1:0-22577 GCF_031378165.1 Chamaesiphon sp. OTE_75_metabat_556 | reverse complement strand
GCCACAACCGATCAAGATGCCATAACCGTCAGCACCTTCAACCATGATTTTTTCAACGCTACCGCGCGATAATTCTTTACCGATCCGCTCGCCGAGGGAAAGCATCGCTGCCGACATCGCTGAAGTCCGTTCTTCATCCATAGCACTAGGTAGGCTGGATGCTAGTGGTAAACCGTCGTGGGATACCAAGGCTGCGCCTTGAACATCTGCCGTGCCGGATACAAAATTCTGTAAAATTCCGCCAATTGAACTTACGCCCATGATTTCCTCAGTATGATTAATTAGTTAGTTAGATCGAAATTTGTGAGTTTGATGATTCAGCCGCTATTAAAGCGAGGTGAATTCAAATACATCGTTAGCACCACCGCGCAGGACGGATTCAGTGTGCACACCGCGCAACTTTTTGCCAGTGACTTCGCTCAATGCGCCCCAAACTGCACCCATGGTGAAAGTACATTTGCGATCGGAACCTTGAGGCTCGCCAGCGGAGCAAACAGTTTCGGAACAATAAACTTTGTACGCGTCGCCTTCTTGGACGATTTTGTCAACAGCAGTCAGGTGAGTACCATTAGCACCGACGGCTTCATTTAACTTAGCGGCGATGACGCTGAGATCTTCAGTAGAACCGGACAAACCTAGCTCTTTAGCCAAGTTTTTACCGCGTTCGCGACCAGCAGCAATCAACGCGATCGCCGTGGCTTTTTCGCCTAGAGCTTCTTCCATACCAGTGATCACTGATTTGAAACAAACGATACTGCTGAATTGACCCAATGTTGGGCGACTAGTTAGGGCGTTCGACATATTAATAAATTATTCTGGAACGAGGGATCAGGGGGTTGAAGCTGCTACATCTGAGGCTGCCGGGATTTTCACCATTTGGAGGTGTTAATGGGGAATCTTGACAGACTTAATAAACTAGCTCTAATTATATTGTTCCCACTTCTAAACAGTTGCTAACACCAATTAGAAAATATAATTCAATCTCAAAAAAACACTATGAATTGAAGCCAATAGTAACTCTAAATTATGCTAGAATATGGCTGCCAGTAATCATCATAGAACGTGTCAACTGGCTACTATTGTTAGGCAAGATCGAGTGCGAACGATATTACAAAATGTCTCAATTATTTTTCTTCAAAAATCCCATTAATTTGCCCAAAAATGAAGCAGAAATTGGGGCAGTCGCGGGATGACTGTCAGCAGACTGGTGTTCGATCAATTTGATGATCGCGACTGGTAATATTTCATTTACCAAACCGATCGCACACAGTCGGAAGCCAATCTGTTGCACCCTGTCGATGTTTATCCCCAACTGTTCGGCAATCTTGGCGATCGACAGTTCGCCCAGGGCTAGGTTCCAGACTTTAGATTCTTGACTATCGAGCCGTAGATCTGGCAGTGTTGACGAGACACGCTGGAGCATGGATGTGGGAGCGGGCAATTTGGCACTCAAACTACTCCAATCGCGGAGCATCCGCAGTCCCAATAGCGATACCTCCTTGGCATGTAAACTGATGCCAGTCATCTCGGCATAAATTAAGGGGGCTTGGGGATTGAAGTCAAAGCGGCCGTGATGAATATCACCAAAAAGTTTGCAGATATTTGCCACTACTTGAGCATCAAAAAGTAGACGTAGTTGCGAACTATCGAGCGTGTTGCAAGCTTTGAGGTAAGTACCTAATGGTTGCCCGAGTTTGGTGATATTAATCGACAATCCCGTCAACTGTTCTGGAGATAGCCATTGTCGTTGCTCCATCATCTTGAGCAAGCCGCGATACTCCAATCCGTGTCCATGGCTCACCGACATAATTCGTCCAGTTTGGAACGAGATGTAGTAGGAATTATCTAGCGATCGACTCAAACAGCGATCTGACTCGATCGATAATAAGCCTGTTTTATTGCCATCTTGGACAAAATTAAAGATTTCGGCTAATGAGTATTCCGATAGATAGCCAGTCAGGGACATTTTAAATAGATCTCCAAGATCGCTAAGCATGAGTGGTTGTTTATCGATGTTGAGGCATCTGGGACTGAAATGGGGTGAGGAATGACGGCTCTAATTGTGAGTACTGCCATTGACAAATTGGGATTCGATTGTCTGTGCCGATTCAGCCACAACCAAATCGGCAATCAAAACGCTACCCCCGCGCTATTGTGCCCAAAAATAGGTCGATCTCTAACAGAGTTACCCAAAATAACGTTGTCATTGCCGATCTAAAGTATGATTTTTTTGAGTGGGGCAATTGCAATCAAATCATCTCTTCTAAGTACCCGCTCCCAACTCCTAACTCCCAACTCCATCAAAATCCCCGCCACAAACTGTGAGAATACCTATTCCTCAGTTAATATATAAATGTAAAGTTATATCACTTTAGGCATCGATGGAATTCCTATCACTAGAGACGATCCAGGAACTGGCAAATCAATACGGATATCTCGCGGTCTTTGTAGGCATTCTGTTAGAAAATTTGGGGGTTCCATTACCTGGCGAAACTATCACGATCGTGGGTGGCTTTTTGGCTGGGAGCGGCGAACTAAATTATTGGTTCGTGCTGGGAACTGCGGCGATGGGTGCCTTCATTGGTGGTATCGGTGGTTACTTTGTCGGTAATTACGGCGGCTGGAAGACAATCCTCGCTGTGGCCAAAATCTTTCGCATCCAAGAACTCCAGTTGGAAGAGATTAAGACTAAATTTAGTGACAATGCCGTCCGTGCTGTCTTCTTCGGTCGATTTATTCCCTTAATTCGGATCTTTTCTAGTCCGATGGCCGGAGTCGTTGAGATGCCATTTGGTAAATTTCTTGCGGTAAATCTGGCTGGGGCAATTACTTGGGCGTCCGTGATGACGACATTAGCCTTTTTCGTGGGTCGGATCGTTTCGCTCGAACAGTTACTAGAATGGGTGAGTAAATTTGCCATCTTAGCTCTGTTCATTGCGATCGGGTTTATTGCCGTGCCAATCTGGCTAGAATCTCGCACGCTCAAGTCTGGGGAAGGGGAGTAGGGAGTTGGGAGTTCCGCCCTATAAACTGTAAAATTGACGAGAAGATCGCAACTTAACTGCCTATGAACTGTCATCAATGTGGGGGAACGATCGCCGTAGCCGATCGCTTTTGTGAAGAATGCGGCGTCGATCTGGTGACGAAACCGCAGTCCCCATCGATCGATAATGGGTGTCAAAAGTGCGGTGCGCCATCGCGCAAAATTGATGTCGATCGATACTGCATCGAGTGTGGATTTCGGCAAGTAGCGATCTCGAATGACACGATCGAACTCCAACCCGCACCCAATTTTGCAGGAGCGAGCGATCGCGGACGCAGACACCACCAAAATGAAGATGCGATCGCCCTCAAGTGCGTCGCTCCAGATACATATATTATTGTCGTCTGCGATGGTGTCTCTAGCTCCCAACACCCCGAACTTGCATCCCAAGCTGCCACGACTGCTTGTCTTCAGGGAATCGAACTTGCACTGCAACACCAGACAGAGCCAGCTACTGCCATCGAGATGGGTGTCAGTGCCGCACTCAAAGCCGTTGCCAACATCCCGATCGATCCGACATCCGAGATCGATCCATCCTCGACGACGATCGTCACCGCGATTGTCCACAATCAGATTGCCACCATCGGTTGGTTGGGCGACAGTCGCGCCTACTGGCTCTCGCCAGCCAAATCTGTTCAACTCACCCAAGATGACTCCTGGCTGCGCGATGCGATCGAGTCGGGTACCTACACCCCAGCAGAAGCCGAAGCATCGCCCTACGCCCATGCGATCGTCCGGTGGCTCGGTGCCGATACCGCCGATGATGGCAAACCCAATCTCACTACTTTTAAGATCCCTGGCGATGGTGATCTGCTCCTATGTACCGATGGCTTATGGAATTACGCCCCAGATCCGGCCTACCTCCATCATTTAATTCGACAAGCTCCCGCGTCTGAGAGCTGTTCGATCGTCCGTCACCTCGTTAGCTATGCAAATCAACAAGGTGGGCAGGATAATATTACAGTAGCTATTCTCAAAGGTTAGCAATTAGCCAATTTTCACCTGATCGAGAGCTTTGCTACCCAAATATTCAGTAATTACTCGATCGAAAATCGTAGGTTGAGGACAACAAAACAAAATTATCCTCTCACCTGATGACAATATAGAAGTATTGAAATTGTGTAAAACCTGAATAGTGAAATTCTCCTCACCCGACTAAACCGCCTCACACCTAAAGCCTAATACCTAATACCTCAGCCATGTTTACCGCCGAAGTCTTCCAAAATCCCTACCTCTCTCAAGGTGCCACCCAAGTCAATGCCATCATGACGATTACGACTAGTGGTGAGGGGGCGACAGTGGCAGCACCCAGCGGTCAACGCCTATTCGGGATTATTTGCGATACATCTGGCTCGATGGGCGGCGCGAAGATGATTGCCGCTAAAGAAGCAATCGTCAAGATCATCAATCTGCTCCCCACCGATGCGGCATTTTTTGTGGTCACGGGATCGAGTCGTGCCAAACTACTGATCCCGCTCGTCAACGCCGTACCGGAAAATAAAATGCGCGCGATCTCCCAGGTGAAGGAAATTGCAGCGGGTGGGGGCACACTAATGTCCACTTGGTTGCAGACGGCGGTGGGAGAATTCATGAAAATGCCCCAAGCAATTTGCCAAGCATTGTTACTGACTGACGGCCAGAACGATCCCAATGACGAGCAAAATTTGCTCCAAGTTTTGGACGCCTCTGACGGTAAATTTCAATGCGATTGTCGCGGCGTGGGTACGGATTGGCAAGTCGCCGAATTGCAAAAAATTGCCACGAGATTATTAGGCACGACGGATATTATCTCCTCACCCGATCGCATTGCTGATGACTTCCAATCAATTTTGACCAAAGCGATGGGCAAAACTATCAGTGATGTCAGCCTACGCTTGTGGACGCCGATGGGTGCGAAGGTATTATTTTGCAAACAAGTCAGTCCCGAAATCGTCGATGTCACCAGTCGGGCTAAAGTTGTCAGTGAGCGAATAGTCGATTATCCGACGGGTGCCTGGGGCAGTAATGAGTCTCGCGATTATCATTTTTGCATTCAGATAAATGCGGGGAATGTCGGCGATGAAATGTTGGCCGGGAGAGCGAGTTTGATCACGCAAGCTAACGGCCAAGAAACCAAAATTACCGAAGCCAAAATTCTGGCCACCTGGACAGAAGATGAATCCAAAACTGCCAAAATCGATCGGCGCGTCGCCCATTATACCGGCCAAGCCGAACTCGCCCAATCGATCCAAGAAGGCTTAGAAGCCAGAGCACAAGGTAATATCGAAGTAGCGACCGTCAAGCTGGGCAAGGCCGTCAAACTCGCCCATGATTCCGGTAACGAAGCCACCGCCAAACTGCTGCGCTCCGTCGTCGATGTCGAAGACGCCGCCGCCGGAACAGTCCGCATCAAACGTACGGTAGCTAAAGAAGACGAAATGATGCTAGAGACTCGATCGACCAAAACAGCTAGAATTCAAAAGTAGTGGATGGTGGATAGTGAATAGTGAATAGAGCGGGGAACTTACATTAGAAAGTATCAAAATGCCTGCATGTATTTCATTCATCAAACTCATTACTTATTCCCTTCCACTATCCCTACTGTGTATACACATCTCTGGAAATGGCGAAATTGGTGTGAATCCCCCTAAATCCCCCTTAAAAAGGGGGACTAAGATCCGGATCTGAGCAAGCTTTTTAAGGGGGTTGGGGGATTTAGATCTCAAAACGAAGTCCAGCCGACTTGTGCATACACCGTAGCCACTATCCACTATCCACCATCCACTATTCACTAGATGCACACTTGTCCCAAAGGTCATAATTCAACCGAATCGGATTTTTGCTCTGATTGTGGGGCAAAGATCCTGGGGTTGGGAATAGCTGAAATTGTCTCAAATCCTACTAATAAGACCGTGGCTACTAGTACCCAATCTTTTGCTACGACTCAACCTTGCCCTGACTGTAGCACTCCCCATGAGGCTGATAGCGGCAATTTCTGTGAGATTTGTGGTTATAACTTTCTCAGTGGTGCCAAAGGTGGCGATCCCTTATCTAATTTCCCACCACCGATTCGATCGATAGTTAATGCGCCAACGACTGCGCCAACTCAGCCACCAAGTCAATCCGTTACTGCCTCAATTCCGGCTCCTACCACAGTTAGTAAATGGCAAGCGATCGTCTCGATCGATCCGAGTTTAGCCACCTCCAATAGCCCCACAGCACCCACTCAAGCCCCAATTACGATTAGTTTAAGCCAGTCTACCAATCTGATCGGCAGAACGAGTATCGCGCGTGCCATCCATCCAGAGATTCCATTGGATTTGGATGATGCAGTCTCTTCGCGTCACGCGATTCTCACCCTCCATCCCGATGGATCGCTGATCATGCGGGATATCGGTTCGTCAAATGGCACGATGGTAAATGGCAAAGAAGTCGCCATCATGGCCGATATTCCGATCTCATCTGGGGATGAAATTACTCTCGGACATTGGACGAGAATCAAACTAATCGACCAAATTTAAGCTGGATGGTGACTGGGTTGCTCGATCGTCCGTTTTTCATGAGATCGTCTGGATTTGATCGAGATGTGTAGAATAAGTAGTTCACATCTAATAACTTAACTGAATTACCAACGACGATTGGCAACCTTTCTAATTTAGAGTTGATCGATCTAAGCCAGAACCAACTCACTCATTTACCACAGAGCATTGGCAATCTATCTAAATTAACTTCTCTCAATTTCAAAGATAATCAATTAAGTACCTTGCCAGAGAGCATTGGCAATCTTACCGAACTAACATGCCGCCAACGATGATAAGTTCTGAAGCCGCCATTACCTGGATAAATCATGGCATTCATCCCGACCAATTCTCCGTTCAAACTTAGATTAGTTTGACACTCCAAAACTCCGAATTTGCCAGGGCTTAATCCGATCGCATGGTTCGGATTGTAATTCTTCGAGGATATTTAATGCTCGATCGATCCCTAAATCCAGCTCGCCAGTCAACTCAATTTCTGTCTCAACTCCATGACATTCATAACACCGCAATACCCACGATCGATCGATCGTCTCTGAAGGTTTAAATGCCATCAAAACTAGGTTTTCGGCATGTAAATCGATGAAACTATTAGAATATGCTAAGTCTCTGGTGTCATCTATTTTAGGCTTGGGAGCTAGTTGTACGACTTGCAGCGGTGAATTCAGTTCTAGTCCCGCCCTCACTGTCTGGGCAGCTTGCCAGGTGCCACTGTGGGGATAAATTGCATAGGTAAATTCATGATAGCGGCGATCGGATGTCGGATCTGGCCAGTTGGGGCTGCGGAGTAAGGTGAGTCTCAAATAATCTGTTCCGGCATCGAAGCCATATTTACAATCATTCAGTAGGCTCACGCCATATTCGCCACTGTTATCGGTGAGATCTACCCAGCGGTGCATCGGCAATTCCCACTTCGCTTTCTCGATGGCAGTTTCGGGTTGAGTGGGACGATCGATCGCCCCGCAAGCAGTTTCGGCAGTAGAGATGTCGGCGGTTAGATTGAGAGGGAAGTTGGCTTTAATTAGGACATGTCCGGCTTGCCAATCGACGCTAGTTTTGATGCGAACGATCGGGCTATGGGCAGCTAAGATATAGTCTTGAGTAAATTCACGTCCCGCTAATTCCCTTACCACTCTTACACATTGCTGGATATCACCGATTTCGATCCACTGGATCGATTTTAGTTGACTGGGTGGTAATTGCTTTTCGGCATATTTGGGATCGATATTCCACGCATCCCAGTACTGTCCCGCATCTTGAAAAGCTTGGAGTTGATTTGCGCCAGTAGATGTCAGGATCTGGCGGTTGTTGATGATGTCGTAAATGCTAGCAATATCTCCGGTTTCAGAATTTATTCCTACTTCTACGAATTGGTTTTTAAAAATCAAATCGCTGGAAGCTGGTGTTTCCGTCATGGCTGGTTGAGGTGCTGCGGAGGTGTACCCACCCCGCCCTACGGGCACCCCTCCTTGGAGAGGATCTTCAATCTCAGTAGATGCTAGCCAGAATAAGCGATAACCGACGCTGGGTAAGTTGGTTGCGAGGAATAATATATGTTTGGCAGTGGATTGGCTGGGTAATAAGTTGCCGCCAGCATCAAAGACTTGCCATGCAGATACATTCTCTAGAGAATTTAGGGGGTATTCGACTACTTCGGTTCGTACCCAATTGAGCGAATTAAAAATGACGATCGCAATTGCATTTTGTACTGGTGGGGTGGGGAGTAAAATTCGATCGCAAATCTCACCCAACGCCTGACTAATTATCTGCGTTGTCACGCGTTCGACATCGGCCCAACCCTCATTTGCCGTTACATAGACAGGTTCGATCGCGGTGCCAGGGATGATATCGTGAAATTGATTGAATAATGTCTGCTTCCAGGCTGTCTCGATCTGCAATTGGAGATCTGTGGGATCAGGTTGCTTTGTGACGATACAGGCGATCGACGACCAGAGTTCTGCCTGATATAATAAATCCTCACACTGGCGATTCGATCGCTTTTGATCGGCGTGGGTCGTAAAACAACCGCGATGGAATTCTAGATATAGTTCGTCCTTCCAAACTGGCAATAATTGACTATCGGCCTTACTGGCCAACTTATCCAGATATTTAACCGCTGTCGTAAATTCTAAATTGGGAAAGACATCCGATTGCGACCAGCGATCGGCTAATTCCAACATATCGCGGGTCGGCCCCCCACCATGATCGCCCACCCCAAATAAATAAAGAGCTTCATTTATCCCCGTATGCTGTTGCCAGCAACAGGCATAATCGATCATTTTTAACGGATCGATCCCCTCACCGATCGCCGACGACATCAAACTCAATACTTGGCTACCATCTGGAGACTCCCACCAGAATAATTGATGGGGAAATTGATTGGTATCGTTCCAGAGAAACTTTTGGGTGACGAAGTAGTCGATGCCGCCTTGCTTGAGCAACTGGGGTAATTGCCCGCAAAACCCGAAAGTATCAGGCAGCCATGCCACTCTAGTCAATGCGCCAAATCGCGACTGGTTGTAAGCTTGACCGTAAATAAGCTGCCGCGCGATCGATTCTCCCGAAATTAGGTTCAGATCTGGTTCGATCCACATGCCCCCAACGATTTCCCATTTACCTGCTTGCACCTGCTGACAAATACCGGCAAATACTTCCGGCTGATGGAGTTCCATCCATTCATACAAAGCAGGTGTAGAATGACAAAAAGTCAGATCGGGAAATAATTGCTGTAAACTCAGACTCGATCGAAATGTCCGCTCCGCCGCGTCCCAAGTCTCCGCCACCTCCCACAACCACGCCATATCCAAATGAGCATGTCCCAGCAATTGAATCGTTTCTATCTCACCTAACAATGGAGAAAGCTTAGAAGAAATCCCCTTCTTGGAGGGGTGCCCGTAGGGTGGGGTGGGTAGATCTCCGCCGCAGCCAACAATCGATTTAACTTGGTTTTTAATTTCTAATATATGTGAGATAAACTGACGACTATCTACCTTTAGTAACTCATAATCGATCGAATCAATTATTCCAGCTACTTCGACCAATCGCGCTGCCTGAAAGCTCGCCACCTGCTTTACCATCACCGCCAACTCATCCGCCAACCAGCCCGGTTCGGGAAATGTCGGATCTGCGGACTCAAAAACCAGCCGCGATCGCATCAAAGCACCGATATCGTGGCCAGGACTAACCAATCGCAATCGCACGTCTACAGCCGTTCCAGGCACCACTGCGGACATCAACAATACACGCGGACTGTGGTCGAATAAATCGCCCTCCTGTACCAATTGCCCATCAACAAATACCTGTGCGACCTCTGCCCACCAAGTAAATGCCAACCGACAGGATAGACTAATAACAGGATAACCGTGGAGATCGATCGGCATTACCACCGTTTGCACCAGCCAGATCTCCTGTCGCCCTCGCACCCAAGCAATTTGTCCATTCTCATTCAAGTTTGCTCGCTCCCAAGCATGAGTATCTGCATCAACAGAGCTAGTCCCCAGGCACATCCGCCAATCAGCCAACAGATCGTGCTGACTCAAACTCCGCAGCCGTTGGAGGGCACTCTCGCTCGAAGATACAAAACTTTGCTGGGAATCATTCATAGTTTCGCTAAAATCTTAAGTATTTAAATTAGTTGAGAGTCGATCGTTAATAGTTGACAATAAATTTTTTGTAAAGCAGTAGCACTGAACAATCGCCCTGAACAGCGAATAAATCGCCTGTCATCAAGTAGCAGCCGTATATTCAGCCCTCAACTATCAACTAAACTCCCATGTCTGGAAATTACCAAAGCCGAGTCTTCACTTTTATTCACAAGCGTACCGATCGATTGAAGGATACCTGTGCCAAAGGTTTGCGACATCTCAAGGTAGCCGTAGTTTGGACTGGTCAAATTTTACTCTATCCCATTCAACTACTCGCACAGGCAGCTAAAATATTTCCGCCCCAGCTCGCGCCACCACTAACCAAAAGATCGCTACCGCAGCCAGCTCCCGATATTGACATCGAACACGCTTTAGATCTGGTTGTCGAAGCTGGCTATCCGATTGAGATTGCCGAGCAAGGTGGAGTCGCAACCGTCGATGATTGGTCGGTTATTGATGAAAGTGTCTGGAATACTGGTTATGGGATGACCCCCACCAAAAGCCAGGATGCGATTTATCATCCCCACAGATCCGGTCGAGTCCGATCGAAAAAACCGATCATTCGCGGAATTAGTTCGTTATTAAGCGATCGTCAATTGGTCTTAGTAACTACCGAAAATGAATTATTAGATCTACTCACCATTACCCAACAACAAGAAATTCGCCGCAGAATTGGCATCGATATCGCGATCGGTTGGCATCAATGGCGCGCGAGTCAACTAGAGGCCAGTCAATATCCAACCCAAATATTATCGCACGATCGACCATTCCTAAATGATGAAACTGACGATCGCTGGTTAGAAATCGAAGGCAAGCATCTATCGGCACAATCATTGCTCTCACACAGTGAAATCGATCTCCAAGAACGAGAATTACAACCGCCAACTTTAGGCGATCGCTGGCGGAATTGGGTGCAAAATTTCATTCCCATTCAGTCTAAATCTAGTTTAAATACATTAGAATCAGTACGCGAACTACCAGCTACTAAATACCCATTTACACCCCAACCGCCCAGAATTAATCGGTTCGTAGATCTACCTCAGCTTCCGCCGATCTTTGAGGCTGAACCCAATCCCAGTCAAGACAATTTCGGACGATCTTCGATCGGTGAACTATCGCCAAATTGGCTGACAACTTGGTTTAATTATTATCGAGACTATCTATATATACCCTCGAAAACTGACAGTCAAATTATTCATCAGCCATCAGAATTCAAGTTAGTACCGATCGAGCCAGAACCGCAGAAAGTTCGATACACAGCAATTACTCAGCAACAGGATTCTAGCATCAGTTCGCAAATAACCGATCTCGATCGAGGTGCTAGTAAAATATCCAAGCACGTCACTAGAGATATAGACTTTGCTCCAGATTGGATTGAAGCAGAATCCGAACTAATTGGCTATAGTCGATCGCCACTAGTGAGATTCCTAGCATGGCTCGATCGGATCTTCCTCGCGATCGAAAACTGGCTGATAAAAATCTGGGGAATAATTACTAATAACCCGACTCGTAATTGAAATTGTGGATGAATAATAATATAGCCTACTAACTTAATTTATGTTCAGATCGACCATCACATACAGCAATTTCCTAGATAGGGGAACACGATCTTTCCCGCACTTGTTCGCTCTCCGCGCCCCGCGCCCCGCTTTCTGAAAATTTAACCCCAAATCTCCTCGCCTTTAGGCAACGGGAGTGTCAAAATCAAAGATGTACGCTCAAACATAATTAGCCGTGACAGTCAGAGTTCGCATCGCGCCCAGCCCCACTGGTAACTTACATATTGGTACCGCCCGCACCGCCGTTTTTAACTGGCTCTTTGCCCACCATCATCAGGGTAAATTTATCCTCCGGATTGAGGATACCGATCTAGAACGTTCCAAATCTGAATACACCCAAAATATCCTCGACGGATTGAAGTGGTTGGGCTTGAATTGGGATGAAGGGCCATTATTTCAATCCCAACGCCTAGATTTATATCGCCAGTCGATTCAAACTCTCTTGGCTAATGGTAGTGCTTATCGCTGCTATACCACCACCGCCGAACTCGATGAGCTGCGGGCTACGCAAGAAGCTAATCATCAAGCACCGCGTTATGACAACCGTCATCGCAATCTGACTCCCGAACAAGAAGCCGCCTTTATCGCCGCAGGTCGGCGGCCGGTAATTAGATTTAAGATTGAAGACGAGCGCGAAATTAGTTGGTTAGATTTAGTCCGCGATACAGTTACCTGGAAAGGTAGTGATTTAGGTGGGGATATGGTGATTTCCCGCGCTGCTGACGAACACGAACTCGGACAGCCGCTCTACAATCTCGCCGTCGTCGTCGATGATATCGACATGAAAATTACCCACGTCATTCGCGGCGAGGATCATATTGCCAATACCGCCAAACAGATCCTGTTGTATGAAGGTTTGGGAGTTAAAGTACCGGAATTTGCCCATACGCCCCTGATTTTGAGTGCCGAAGGCAAAAAACTCTCCAAACGCGATGGCGTCACATCGATCGATGATTTCAAACAAATGGGCTATATCGCCCCAGCTTTGGTCAATTATATGACTCTCTTGGGTTGGTCGGCTCCCGATGCTCAGGAGTTATTTACCCTCGACGCAGCCGCCAACCAGTTTGATTTCGAGCGCGTCAACAAGGCTGGAGGCAAATTTGATTGGGATAAACTCAATTGGATTAACAGCCAATACATCCACGCCATGTCCGCCGAGCAACTATTACCAGAATTGATTCCCTACTGGCAAGCTGCGGGTTTTGAGTTCGATCCCGATGCAGATCGCGCTTGGCTACTCCAACTTACTAGCCTCATCGGTGCCAGCCTCGCCCGTCTCGATGAATGCGTCGAAATCAGTCGGACATTTTTCACCGATAGTGTCACCCTCAACGAAGAAGCCGCCGCCAAAGTCACTCAACCAGGTGCCAAAGAAGTGCTCGCCAGTCTTGCCACTGCGATCAAAGCCAAGCCAGATCTGAACGAGAGCGAAGTCCAGGAGCTAATCAAACAAGTCACCAAAGAGCAAAACGTTAAAAAAGGCTTGGTGATGCAAAGTCTTCGTGCCGCCCTCACTGGCGAAGTTCATGGCTCCGATCTGATCCAATCCATCCTGCTATTGCACCAACATCAATTAGCAGTACCCAGAATCGATCGAATTTTGGGCTAAACAAGACTGGGTAACAGGTTAATTATGTAGGGGTATCCCCTTGTGGGTACCCTGAGATCTCCGCTAATTACTAATATTTCCGCATTGGTGCAAGATGTGAGTGTATCCATTTACAGCACATCTCGATCGGGTAGATTCATGAGCATCAAATATTTATCGACAACACTATTAATTCTAGCGGGACTATTCATCAGCACTAGCTCCAGTCAAGCACAGACAGATGGCTCCTCCACTCAAACTTTCACAGTCGGGGAAGGTGCGGTCAATAATACCAATAACCAAAGTAATACCAATCAAAATAATAATCTCAGCAACGGCGGTCAGAGCAATATTCAGCAGACTACTTATAATTATCCCTACACGCCATTGAGTCCCAACATTCAAAATCCAGTCAATACTGAAAATGACTTTGGTCTCAATCTCGGCGGCGCGCTCAATACCTATGACGGTAGGAATATGACCTTATATCTAGGGATTACCTATCAACCAGGGCGCACCGACGATCACAATGCTCGGATGGCCAAATTGAAGTCAGAAACCCAGTTATTGGAATCCCAAAAACAGACTTCGCAAACTCAATTAGAGCTACTCAAAAAACAAGTTATAGAGCAAGAACTGAGACTGAAAAGAATGCAATCTAGCGGCCAAGTTACACCGAGACAATCTAAATTTATGTTTTAGTTAAAATTTCGATCGCCTGTGGCAAGATTAAATGCTCTTGAATCTGCACCCGTGCGTGCAAAGTTGCTGCGGTATCATCGGGTAAAACTGGCACGGCAGCCTGGACGAGAATCGGCCCAGTATCTACTTCCAGCCTGACTAGATGTACCGTACAGCCAGTAATCTTGACCCTTGCCGCCAGCGCTTGCTCGATCGCGTGAATGCCAGGAAAACTGGGTAATAAACTAGGGTGAATATTGATGAGGCGATCGACAAAAGCATCAATAAGCACTTGGGTAATCACCCGCATCCAACCCGCCATCACTACGCATTGCACCTGATGAGCCTGAAAAATGGTGACAATTGCCAGATCGAGAGCCTCACGGCTGGGATAATCGCGATGATCGAGAAATACGGTGGGAATCCCACGCTGTTGCGCCCGATCGATCGCCTTGATTCCGGGTTTATTATGAATCAGTACGGCGATCTTGGCATTGAGCTGGCCACTTTCAATCGATCGGGCGACAGCTTCAAAGTTACTACCACTCCCCGATGCCATCACGCCTAAAATTAACGGGGGACGTGTGGCGATTTCCGTTGTCGGTAGCGGCGAAACTAAGCTAGGAGTATCGATCGTTGATGGGTGCATGAGAGAAGCGTACAGAGTACCTGAGTCGATGTGTCGATCCTAGATTATTGATCGATTTAGCCAGATTTTCGACACTCGATCAATTTTAGTTACATTGACTCAGGAAATATAGTGGGTAGCACTGCTCACTCGATCGATCTGAGCCAGACTAAGACATTAGACCTCCTGCAAAAGTATCACACGATCGAATAAGTAATCTTAGCTGGCAATCCCGCTCGCGAGATCGTTAATTCTGATCGCCACCGATCTTCAGTTTGGGCGATCGTTTTCACACTAGTATTAATTTGGACTAGACTCGCTTTCGTACCTTTGCGTTGAAATGTCATTTGACATATTTATGGTTGTGATGCTGGTGGTGGCGACGGTGCCTCGCTAGGAACTATTCCCGGTATGGGTGGTTCAGCGGGTGGCGTAGGTGGAGAATTACGCTTGGATACCAACCAACCCCCAGTCAAGATCGCGGCCAGTAAAGCTAACCCGATCGCCCCTAATACTAACGGGTTTTTCCCAGTTGGTGCTGACTTATCTCGATCGATGAGGCTCCGCTGGTTGCTGTCTGCGCTACTAGATTCGGGACTACTGAGCAACAGTGTATCGGATTGAACAAAACTAGTGGGACTGGCTGGAAAATCTTGCAGCAGGGTGCTTTGTCCGGCCTCTACGGGTTGCTTGACTTGACAATGAACGAGGGCAACTGTGGCGTTGTCATGACCATTATGGGTATTGGCCATATTGATCGTCCGTTGACAGGCAGTTGCTAAATCCACCTTACCTTCCAGCACGGGCAGAATTTCGGTTTGCCAGTATTGATCGACCCGATCGCGATCGCTCACACCGTCAGAACACAATAAGAAAATACATTCTTCATCGACGATCGTCCGGCGAATATTCGGATGGAGCGAAGTAGAAGAATTCATCCCCAAAGCTTGAAATAACGAACCCGAACCATTAATTCCCAGGGCTTCGCGGTAGACGATCCCGCTGAGGCGGACTTCTCTAGTGGCTAGATCGTCATCTAAAGTCATTTGGTGACAGCCCGTGCGGGTGATCCGATAGAGGCGACTGTCACCGATATGGGCGAAGTAAGCCTCATGCCCGTAGATCAGGCTCATGACCATCGTCGTCCCCATCCGTTCGCGTTCTTGGCGATTTTCGCTATCGTTGCGGAGACTAATCTGATCGTTAGCGACACAGGTAGAATTTTCAATTTGAATGGCAATGCTATCGGGATAGCGATTTTCAGGCTTGTCGAGGACGCTTTCGATCCGGCGGTGAATGGTATCGATCGCCAGACTAGAAGCAACTTCTCCGCCCTGATGCCCGCCGACGCCATCGCAGACGATCGTCAGACTCAGATCGTAGCCCGTATTTTGATACAGGCGATCGCCGCTGGGTGGGTAGCAAGCATCTTCATTTTGCGCTCGGGTCGGGCCGGTATGAGTCTGGGTAATATAGTTACAGTTGAGAAATTGCTTTTGGCCGACGGTTCGCAAGGCTTCATCCAAGATCGCGATCGCTTGGGTAGCAGTGGTAATATCGCCAGAAATGAGTCGATCGCACAGTTTTTCCAAGGTTTGGGCGATACCCATCCGCGCCTGTTTTTGCCATAGTTTCCAGACTTTGCCTAGTTCGGCTAACTTGGGTGGCGTATCGCCATTGGGCATAAACTCGATCGCCCGTAATAATCCGCCTTCGACACGGAGCAACTCTGGGTGTAAGAGGGTGCGATTTACGCCTTCGACCTGCATTGCGTCCCACAGATTTGCGATTTGCCACAACCAATTGAGTTGGCGCATCGAACCAGCAGTTTTCCAGCTTTCGCTGATCTCGGGCATGACTCGCCCTGCAAATGCCGCACCCAAACCTTCGCTATAAATCGGGGCTTTTTCTAACAACCACAGCGTCGTCGTGCGTCGTCCCGATCGATTGTAGGGAATCGAGCCATACACCTGCGGAATGTGAGGACGGTGCCCGACCAGCCGCAGATAAGGCGTAATATATTCGGGCACTTTATCGACTTCTGGTTGCCAACCCGGCTTGGTATCGAGCAACACCCGATTATTTACGACGAGATAGCGATTATTGGCCAACATCTGACCGATCTTCAAGCTCAGAACATCTTCGCCCACCGCCCACAAATAAACTTTGGGGATGGCCGTCCGGCAATGAGCACAAAAATTGTGACTCACGGGATTCGGAGCCTGACACTCAGGATTTTGGCAGACAATTTTGGCCACTAGTTGGTTAGTCATGGGGTTGGGGTTGATCCAGTCAGCCGATAGTTTACGCGATCGTGGCAAGTCAGGCGTACTGCTTGAGGTAGTAATAATGAAACAATCGGTTAATCTTGACTATATTGACGCTGGCATCTGGCCAGGTCATAGTGGCGATGTTCGAGATCGGGACGATCATGTGAAATGTCTTCAATCCAAATTTTAACCTGCGATCGCTTACTAATATCTGGACATTAGTAAAATCAATCCGCATATCTTATAAATACCCACAATCGCAGCTTGTCAAACATCTTGATCCCAAAAAAGTGGGGATTTATTGCGGGTTAGTAGCTGCTAATATCTGGATATCCGTAAAGATCGATCCGTAGATCTCATAAATACCCATGCTCGAAGCTTGTCAAACACCTTTGCCCCTAAAAAGTGGAGATTTGTTGCGGGTCATCGCTCCGAGTGGGCGGTTGCGCGATCGCACAGCCTTCGATCGAGGTATTGCCATTTGGCGCGATCGCGGTTATCGAGTGGAAGTTGCGGCGGAAGTGACGCAGGCGTGGGGGTATCTAGCGGGTAATGATGTCACCCGGCGCACCCAATTAGCAGATGCTTGGGCAGATCCAGAGTGTCGGGCAATTTTGTGCGCGCGGGGCGGTTATGGCGGGATGCGGTTATTAGAAGATTGGCAGTGGCCGCAGATCGATCAACCCAAGTGGCTGCTCGGTTTTTCAGATATTACCGCACTATTATGGAGTCTCTCCCAGCAAGGCATTGCGGGCATACATGGGCCATTAATTACTACTCTAGCAGACGAACCAGACTGGTCGCGAGATCGCCTCTTTAGCTTGGTAACTGGGCAACCCATCCCAACATTACAAGGGGAGAGCTGGATTGGCAATGTCGCCACCGGACGCTTGTTCCCTTGCAATCTCACCGTCGCTACCCATCTGCTCGGCACCCCATTGCAGCCCAATTTGGCTGGCGCAATTTTGGCGATCGAAGACGTCACCGAAGCACCCTATCGGATCGATCGTTTGCTCACCCATTGGCGACTGACAGGGGCACTATCAAAGCTGGCCGGAATCGCGATCGGCAGATTCAGTCAATGCGATCCCCCTGATTCAGTTTCTAGCTTTACAGTAGAAGAAGTCCTGCGCGATCGACTCACCGATCTCCAAATCCCGATCGTCGCCAATCTCCCCTTCGGACACGACGGCCATAACGCCGCTCTGCCCGTAGGTGTTGCAGCAATTTTAGACGGTAACACTGGCGAATTAAAAATAGTCGGTAAGTAGATTGGGTTAATATTACCTACTCTTAACACAGCCTAAGTGTATTCACTATTTACTATCCCCTACTCTCTATCCCCTATCCCCTAACCCCTAAATGACCGGACAAGAACTCAGAGAAATCATCATCGCCAAATGGGGGTATTCATATGACGTCCAGATGAAGAAGACTCCCACCAAAATCTATTTACAAGTGATGTGGAAATATCAAGAACAAGCTTCTTTCCCACTATCTGAAGCAGACTATCTTGCTCATTTAGATACCGTTGGTTCTTATTTAGCGGCGATGGGTACTGTCGAACAAATTCAAAAGTTTATCGAGAAAACTACCGAACGACCGCGATTGGGAAAAGCTGTTAGTATTTTGCTCGATTTAGGCGATCGTGCCTCAGAGTGGTTATTGTAATCGATAACATTATCGTGTAAATTTAAAGATCGATCGTCTGAAAATTTAAATATCAATTCTAAAGTAATCGATCGATCTCAACCGATAACCCAGGAAAGAGATCGTCGGTAATGATGCTATTTTCCATATAAGTTTTGGGGGCGCGATCGGGATAAAATACCGTCACGCTTTTCGCTTCTGGATCGACCACCCATACTTGCAAGACACCCCCAGTTAAATAATAACCAGCCTTTTGAGTCATTTGTCCAAAGGTTTGTCCAGGTGAGATAATTTCGACTGCGAGTTCGGGGGGGACTGGACAAGCCGTATTTTCATTCCAACTTTCTGACAATCGATCGAAGGAAACATAAATTAGGTCGGGTACGGGTGTAAAATCTTGACGGAGATCGAACGCCCATTCTATTTCGGCACGGCCGCGATCTCTAGACCATTCTTCTAATATATTCAGAATCCGACGAGCCGCGCGGGCGTGGAAATATTTAGGGGACATTTTAGGTACTGCGACGCCATCGATTAATTCATAGGTGCGATCGCTAGCATCAGCTAACGCCCAAAATTCTACCTTAGTCAGTTTTTTTGTTGTACTTGCGAGCATAGTAATAGCGATCGAGTTAGATCGATTCTATTCTAACAAGATCTAAGCTAACAACATAGATCGCTAATGGGTAATCGATCGTCAATAAAAAAGACAGGGTAGTTGAGAACTCCCTGTCTTTTCGATCGAACTAGCTTAAGCTAATTTGAAATTTAAGTTAACTAGACTTTCGCAGCTACTTTGGCCTGAGCCGTTAAATGCTCGTAAGTTGCTCTCATTTTCAGCCCAACCATCACTTGGAATAAACCAGTACCATTATTGGAACCAGGATACTCGCGATGTTGGAGCAGCAGGCTGGTCATTTCACCTTTGTGCTTGGTAGAAATATTGCTCAGATGGCTCTCGATATAGCTTACTTGTTCCAGGTTACCCAGTTGACCATCGAGTTCCAGGACAGAGACAGGGTTGCCATAGTAAGTATCGGGACCGTAGAACATCTTGATGCCTGGATACTCACAAGTCAGTTTCCGGCCACATGGTCGCCAGTGGATGGTCGAACCTTCGTCGAATAGATACACGGGATCGAAATCAGACACGCCTTCGCGCTGCATCAAGCGCACCCGCAGTAGCTTGCTTTCTTTGTCCTTGACCAGTTCGGTGGGTAGTACTTGGATGACGACATCAGCATGACCGCGTTGTGGCTCAATATATGCCTCAAAGTCGGGACGACGAGATTCGATCGCCGCCAAGACATCATCGTAGCTATGACCGCGCTCGGCCATATCGCGCTGAATTTTCCAGGCGATTTTGACATCATCAGTGATATCTAGATAAACGCTAAAATCGAGCAAGCCTCTAACTCTCTCGTCATAGAGCGGATGTAAGCCTTCAACCACGATGACATGATTGGGTTCTACTTTCTCTGGCGGGTCGATCAAACCCGTCTCATGGTTGTAGATCGGCTTGTCAATGGTCTGACCGCTCTTGAGTGCCTTGATTTGTTCATACATCAAATCGAAATTATTCGCACGCGGATCGAGTGCAGTCACTTTTTGCTCTTTCCGTTGGTACCGATCGAGACTATGGTAGTCATCCAAACAGATTACCGTTACAAAATCCTCCCCAAACAAGTCGATAATCCGTTGTAAAAACGTTGACTTACCGCAGCCGGAATCTCCAGCAACCCCAATTATCACCACACGATCCACCTTACTGGTCATAGCTATCCTCTTATATCCAAATTCTTTTGTAAGTATCTAAATCCTATTGCTTTGAAATAAAATTTTACCTCAATCCGTCATAGCTGATTAAACTAGATATGGATCAAATTTCCATGCTTGCAGCATTGCCAGCCGGAAAAATGATTTTGGTCGATACTGGTGCAATTATTATCGCTCGAATCGGGCTATGAGCGCGATCGGCAAAGTAGAAAAATTGTGCGCCCCATTACACTTTATAACGATATCTACCGGATAGATTAATTATTTCCAGCTCAGTCAAATCGCGGATGTTTGTGATGTAAAACTGTACCCAGCAAACATTATAGCTTGATCGGGTGCAATTCGATCCTCCCTGAGATCGATTGCCTTGCCGTCCAGACAACTCTGCGGTCGCCGTTGGCGGAGCCTTGCCTTTGGCACGAGCATCGAGTCTAGGCGGTACCATCGAGAATTAACAATTTTGACGATCGGGCAATGCACCCTTGTGCAATGGGGCGGAGCTACTGTATTCTGGCTGGAATATGTCTAGATCGTGCAAGCCATCTGCATCCTGGTTGTAAGACTGGGAGATATCCCCGTCAACGCGATCGCGAAAAACGGTACTAACGGGTGATATCTGAAGTAAGTAAAGTTATAATGACACCTATTATTTGGGGTTCGGAGATATAAAATAGCAATGTATAATCCAAGTCTAGTCGGTAATGCTGGTAACTCACTAGCCAACAATCGTCTGTTTATCTATGAAGTCGTCGGTCTCCGCGACAGTCAATCTGCCGATAGCACCAATAGTAAAATTCGTCGTAGTGGGAGCTTGTTTATTACCGTTCCTTATCAGCGGATGAACCAGGAAATGCGTCGGATTGCCAGTATGGGCGGCAAGATCCTGAGCATTCGTCCCTTTTCAGCCGCAGCCGAGCCACAAACCTCCGTCGCCAATAGCCAACCCGCTCAAATCGAGTCGGAAGTCAAAATAGAAACGCTACCTGCCGCCGCAGCTCCCAAAAAACATGCTGATGTACCGGTAAATATCTATCGTCCGAATGCGCCATTCGTCGGTAAATGCGTCGCCAATGATGGGCTACTGGGTGAAGGCGGCATCGGCATGGTTCAACATGTCAAATTCGATATCTCGGCTGGCGATTTGCGGTACTTTGAAGGCCAAAGTATCGGCATTATCCCGCCTGGTAAAGATCATAAGGGCAAGCCTAACAAAATCCGCCTCTACTCGATCGCCAGTACCCGTCACGGCGATAATGTCGATGACAAAACTGTTTCCCTGTGCGTCCGCAAATTAGAGTACAAAGATGAGAAAACTGGCAAGGAAGTAGAAGGCGTCTGTTCGACTTTCCTGTGCAATCTCAAACCTGGTGATGACGTCCAAATCACTGGACCCACTGGCAAAGAGATGCTCTTGCCCGAAGATCCCGAAGCCAACATCATCATGATGGCTACCGGCACCGGCATCGCACCATTCCGTGCCTACTTATGGCGGATGTTCAAAGACAACGAACGTCATGCCAATCCCGACTACCAATTCCGAGGTTTAGCGTGGTTGGTATTTGGTGTCGCTACTACCCCCAATGTCCTGTACAAAGGCGAACTCGAAGAAATTCAGCACAAATATCCTGACAACTTCAAGCTCTCTTATGCGATCAGTCGCGAACAGAAAAACGCAGAGGGTGGCAAAATGTACATCCAAGATCGGATCGCCGAAAACGCTGACGAACTCTGGTCTTTGATTCAGCAAGAGAAAACCCATGTGTATATCTGCGGACTCAAAGGCATGGAAACAGGCATCGATGCCGCGCTAACTACTGCCGCAATTAAGTCTGATGTCAAGTGGGCTGAGTATCGTTCACAGATGAAACGTGCTGGTCGTTGGCACGTGGAAACCTACTAGGATTTAGGGAGTAGAAGGTAGAGAGTCGCAGGGTCGAGAGTCAGTCGTAATGTTAAGAATTATTTCCTACTTGCTACCTTCTCCCCTCTACCTTTTGTGCGATCGAGAGTAACTGTTAATTACGAATTATTTTCCTACCCTCTCACCGCTACCTGTTACCCTCTATTCCTATGGTAAAATTGCATATAAACCGAGCAAACTTTAAGGTAAGAAGGATTGAGCCATGTCGTCAGCAGTAGAAGTTACAGACGGTTCTTTTAAAGAGGATGTTCTCGATAGTGAGATTCCAGTATTAGTAGATTTTTGGGCACCTTGGTGCG
>NZ_JANNDR010000101.1:0-4481 GCF_031378165.1 Chamaesiphon sp. OTE_75_metabat_556 | reverse complement strand
AGGAACAGAACAACCCTTCGTCAGGACTGCGGTGTGAGTGTTCAATCAGCTCAACGGTCGCGCCATGCTATCATATAGGCGAGCCTGGCGTCTTCAACGTCCTCTTTCAGCGCACCTTCGGAGACGTGAGTAAGTAGAGGAGCCGAATTCAATCAATCACACATGAGAACTTTTTGAATAGTGAAAATTTAATATTTTAGATTTTATGCAGCCGAAGTTTGCGAATGAGTTGGCTTGGCAACAAGCGGAGTTTTTGATGCAACCGATCTATATTCGGATTATCGATCGCATCCGTCAACAGGGAGAAGTATCTACTTGGAAGGTGAGTTATGAGGAGATAAGAGATCCGCACCCGATTAATTATCTCTGTCTGGAGTCTGAGGATAAGCAGTTAAAATATGATATTTGGGACTTGTGTTATCAGGTGTGTTTTCTCAATTATGATGGCAGTCATAGCGAACTCGAAAGCCAAATTGTGGATGTAGATACCAGTCTCATCGATCTGGAAGCGAAGACTCCCGATTGGACTAAATTGGATAATAAAGCTAAAGATGTTGTCATTAGAATCTTTAATAATTTGCCGAGCTAGCGACAGTAGCAAGTATTGGTAATCTAAATAATCTAAAATTCCTAAATTAATACTTTGAATAATTCATATACAATACTTCAATCTGCTCGATCTGGTGTAGCTATTTATGATAGTTCTGAGTGGGGGAAAATTCTAGTCAGCGATCGCGACAGGCTGCGATTCCTGCATAATCAAAGCACGGCAGATTTTGAAAGCCGTCAGTCGGGTGAAGGTTGTGATACGGTATTTGTTACTTCGACAGCTCGGACGATCGATCTGGCTACTGGATTAATCTTAGATGATGAGGTGTTACTAATTATATCTCCGAATCGTCGTAAGTATCTATTTGATTGGCTCGACAAATATATCTTTTTTGCCGATCGAGTCAAATTAAAAGATGTCACCGATGCTCTAGCTAGCTTGACATTAATGGGGGCTGAAAGTACTAGCATATTAGCGCAATTAGGCTGTACAGAACTAACAGAATTACCTCTGCACAGCCACCAAGTACATAATATTAACGGGATCGAAGTCCGAATTGCGATCGGGACTGAATTGGGATTACCTGGCTATCGCTTAATATGCGATCGAGCCAATGCGTCAGTCTTACAGCAAGCTCTGACTAATTTGGGTGCTGTCACAGTCGATGAGGATGCCTGGGAATGCCTACGAATCGAACAAGGTAGACCGAAACCCGATGCAGAATTAACGGAGGATTATAACCCCTTGGAGGTAGGTTTGTGGGATACGATTTCGTTTACAAAGGGTTGCTATATCGGCCAAGAAACGATCGCGCGGCTGAATACTTATAAAGGTGTTAAACAATATCTGTGGGGAATTAAATTAGTCGGATCTGTGGCAGTGGGTACGTCAATAACCGTTGATGGTGAAAAGGTAGGTGTGTTGACTAGTTGTAGCCAGACAGATGCAGGAATAATGGGATTGGGATATGTTAGATCGAAGGCTGGTGGGGTAAGCTTAAAAGTGATGCTTGGTGATGTAGAGGGAGAAGTTATAGATCTTCCTTTCGTTCGACATGAATATCCTGTATAGATCGATGTTTAAGCAGTGAATTAACTTGCTCTAAACCTAAAAAAATCAACCTTTAATACAGACAACTTGCTTGAGGGTAGCGACGACTTCTACTAAGTCAGATTGATTTGCCATGACAGTATCAATCGATTTATAAGCTGCGGGAATCTCGTCGAGTAGTTCGGTATCTTTGCGACATTCGACACCCTGAGTTTGGGCGACTAAGTCATCTAAAGTATAAGTATTTTTGGCCATTGCTCTAGACATAATCCGTCCGGCACCGTGAGAACAACTACAGAAACTATGGGCGTTACCTTTACCTTTGACGATATAAGATTTGGTGCCCATCGAACCAGGGATGATGCCATAGTCTTCCTTCTGGGCGCGGACGGCACCTTTGCGGGTGACATAGACTTCTTCACCGAAGTGGACTTCTTTTTCAGCGTAATTATGATGGCAATTCACCGATAATAATGGCTTCATTTTCTTACCACCATTGAGATGCTGTTCGATGACGCGCATGAATCTGGACATCATCACATCGCGATTAGTGCGAGCGTAGTCTTGTGCCCACTGGAGATCGCGCCAATAGGCAGCAAATTCGGGCGTACCAGTCACAAAATAGGCTAAATCTCGATCGGGTAAACTCAGATTAGCTAGTTTTGCCAGATCTTTGGCAGTATCGATATGACATTGCGCCAATTTATTGCCGATATTCCGCGAGCCGGAATGCAACATCAACCAGACTTTATTTTCGGTATCGATACAAACTTCAATAAAGTGATTACCGCCGCCCAATGAACCGAGTTGTTTGATGGCTTTATTTTCTAAACCGCGTACGCCGCGATGCAATTGGGCAAAATCTTGCCAGCCTTGCCAATTAGTAGCATCTTTGGAAATTTCTTTATTTTCTTCAAAGCCAACGGGAATTTGCGCTTCTAAATCGAGGCGAATTTTTTTGAGTTTACCATCTAATTTCTCACCTTGAAATGGGGTTTGAATCGCCATCATCCCACAATTATGAACAAATATGCCTGCTGACAAGGCAAAGTTGTGATATTCTGGCACCGTTAAACAATAAACATCTTCAGTGCGATTTAGTGGTATGACTGCTGCAACCTTGTGGTTGCATTTGTGTTCTTTTTTGCGATGATTGTGCAAGCCTATCGGTGACTTTATTTCCGATCCACAGATATCACAAGCATACAATCTATTTGCTATCTCTTTTGATTTGATTCTCCCACGCTCGCTTTGATTATAAGTAACTAAATAACACTTGCCACGTTCGCCATTTCCAGCAACAGATTTCTGAAAATGCGCTGGGTTTTCTGCCATATACTTGAGAATATTCGCGGTTCCTCGTTGGGCAAAATATCCTCTTCCTGCTGAAGTTTGAGCCTTTTGAGCGATCGCAGCAACTCTACGTTGTTCAAAATCTGGAGATTGCCAATGCTGGTTGCGATCGACTAAACTACGATGGTATGCAGAATGGTCTCTATCGCCCATAAACTCTAAATTATCTGGCCGATTGTCGGATTGACTGAAGTTACTATGATGAATAATAGTTCGTTGTCCTTCAAATCTAGGAATATCCCCTAAGATTCCAGATCTAGCTATAATCCAGTGTGCTTTATGCCATCTACCTGAATATGGTTGCGCGATTAAAGTGTATCCTTCTCGATCTAATTTTGAGTAGAAGGGCATGAGAGATGTTTGATGTTTCAGATCGATCGCTGCTTGATAAGTACCATCACGCAACATAAATTGATGATCGGGTGTACAAATAATCTCTTTACCATTATCCAGTATTACCTTGACTAAAGATGTATTTTCTCTAGTTAATCTAGCTGTTGCCATAGCCGCCACAATTCTTCCTGTGGGGGTACAAGCATAAACTATAAATTCTGCATTTTTTTGAGCGAGTTCTTTAATGGGATAATCTTTACCATCTACCAATGGTATGAGAGTATCGCCTGTAAAACAACCAATATCCACACCCACAGCCGCCGGAATAATTGCATCTGTAGTCGCAATTACCGAGCCGACGAGGGCACCTTTTCCTAAGTGGACGTCTGGCATCAGGGCGACATGTTTGAACACAAAAGGTAAGGAAGCCACATTTTTGGCCATCTTGGTTTCTGCTTGCGCCAAATCGTGTCCCGCCCAGGATAAGACGGGTTTGGGGGTGTCGATGTCTAATTGTTGATAAGTCATGCGGATGGGAGATGAAGCAGTGACGTCGATCGATGATAAATAAAAATGAAGTGGTAGGGGTAATTCATGAAGCGACCGAAATCGCGCTGAGGTTCCCTCAGCGTGCGTTTCGGTCAAGACATTACCCCTACCACTTCATTTTAGCTTGGTTATTTTAGGTCGATCGCTTATTTACCAAACAGGCTGCCACTAAGTTTCTTAATTGCCTTACCAGCAATCTCCGAATAACTGAGTTCGCCAGCCATAATCCTGGCCATTGTCAGACTAGCAGCAGGACGTTTGATTGCTGCTTTATAGCTAACTTTGGGGAATTGATAAAAAGCACCTGCAAGGCGTTGTGCCCACTTCATATCTGCGCCCCATTCTGTGGTCATGATTTCCGTGTACTTCTCCAAGGCATTGCTGGTACCGCCCAGCGCAGAGTGGATCGATTCAGCGGCTTTGACCCCAGAAAAGATTGAGGGGCGAATCCCTTCAGCAGTCATCGGATCGACGACACAGGCGGCTTCGCCAGCTAAGACGGCATTTTGGGTATGGAGTCTTTGATCGCCATCCCACAGACAGAGGGGATGTCCATACTGTTTGAAGCTATTGATATCGATGCCAAATGCGCCAGTACTATAGGTATCGAGAATTTTTTTGAAGTCTTGGATATATATATATATAT
>NZ_JANNDR010000100.1:0-10351 GCF_031378165.1 Chamaesiphon sp. OTE_75_metabat_556 | reverse complement strand
TCAACAATTACAGACTCCAATTCAAATTTCAAATACGATTTAACATATCTACAACCTTATTCTGTAGTCTTCCGGCGGGAAGGGAGTAGTTGATAGTTGATAGTTGACAGTCGAGCGACCCGTTAAAGATCGGGGTACTGCTGGGGAGAGCTAAGTATTTAGGTACCAACTCAATTAGATTAGTCTGTTTCTCGGTGCGATCGAGGTTTCCATAGTTGCTCTAATTCGATCGAATCTTTGTATAGCAACAGTTATCGGCGATCGAGTGGGGTTGGGGGCTAAAACAAAACTCGACGGTAGCCTAGCATATAGCACTAATTCATTAAGTCTATGCGCGAACATTTTTGCTCAAAAAGATCGAAAATTCGCTCGAAACCTATCCAAATAACGAATAAATCGGTTAATCTAGATTTAATGTAATTATTTAAGATTAAATTTATGACCTTATTAACTACCAATTTAATTGCGATCGATAGCGAATTGTCCAATCGCGATATCGAACTCGATCCACATGGCTACTTTATTATTTATGTCGATCGAGCAGATGGTTTAATCTGTGCCAAGCACTATACGAATGTGATTAACGATCGGGGTTTGGCCGTCGATCCCGAAACAGGTAAAGTCATCCCCGCCAAAGGCAAAGTAACTCGTACTAACACCACGCTGTATGTCGGACGCACGGCCAAGGAACTCTGCGTGAAAATCATCGAACAAACCGCACCATCGCCAGTGAGTATGCTAGATCATGCGGCGTATCTCGGACGAGAATTTGTCCGCGCCGAGATGGCTTTACTCTCAGGCGCAGAATATATTCAGGACTAATAAACGTTGTGAGCGGTGGTTAGGGACAATTCGATAAACAGTATTATCGATCGCCAATAACCAACAACTAGATCGACAACCGATCTCTAACTTTGATTTTGATACCACCACCAAGTTGCCATCGGAATCACCGTCGCAATAATTAGTAGCCCGATGACAATAACTAAAAAGTTGGTGCGGTTGGCCTCAGTTTCTTCAGCTTTGAGATACGTTCTACCGACTTCTGGTGTCGAGATAATTACTGGAGGACCTGGATCTGCTTGCCCAGAGAGGACAGCCGCAAGTCTGTCAGCACCATCGACAAAAGCTTGATTGTATTTATTCCCGCTGCGCAAAGGTGCCTGCATCGTTTCCGTGGTGATGCTGGTCGCAATCGCGTCCGTCAGCGTCGATTTAACCTCAGTTCCAGTGTGAATACCGATCGTGTTCGTGACATTATCCAAGACAATCAAAGTTTGATTGGCTTGCTCGGCATCCGTTGCAAACCATTTTTTGAACAGTTTATCGGTAAAAGTTTGAACCGTATCACCATAATCGAGGCGATGAATGGTGACAAAGCGGACTTCTTTGCCTGTTTGCTTGGCTAGTTGCTCCAATGTACCTTTAACCGCACCTTTGGTCGATAAGCTCAAAACATCAGCTTTATCGATGACCCAACTCGGTACGCCAGCCGAAACAGCCGGAACTTCATAGACAGCCGTAGCCTGGGCGGGCAGAGCGAATGTGCCAATGGCAATAGCGATCGTCACGAGCGATAGTAAGAGTAGCTTCTCTAGACGAGAAGCGATGCTAACGAGATAAGAACGAAGATATGACATATGAATGAGAGCGAATATCTGTTTTAACTCTAGCAGAATCACCTCGGTGTTTCCGACAGATCGATGATAGGGATGAAGCAAACGGCACAAATGCCAACATCTACCCAAAGTTTACCCGTTTGGATCGGGTACGATCGAGCGATGAATAGTATCCTGTTATTTGTGGACTCTACTAAATCGGAAATCTTATGACACGCTACGATGTATATGGACTGGGGAATGCGCTGCTAGATGTCGAATGTGAAGTCGAGCCAGAAGTACTGGTAGAACTAGGTATCGATAAAGGTGTGATGACACTACTCGATGAAGCCAGTCAAGACAAAATCTTAGCCCGACTGGGTAATGCTGCAAGCAAACGCACTTGCGGCGGTTCTGGTGCCAATACAATCGTGGCTGTGAGCCAATTTGGTGGTAAAACTTTTTATTCGTGCAAAGTTGCCAAAGATGAACCTGGTGAATACTATCTCCAAGACTTATTAAAATCTGGTGTCGATACCAATCTCAAATCCCATCCGCCCGAAGTGGGAATTACGGGTAAATGTCTGGTATTTGTGACTCCCGATGCCGATCGATCGATGAATACTTTCCTCGGTATTTCTGCGAGTTTGTCAGATATTGAATTGGTGCCAGAGGCGATCGCCAACTCTACTTATACTTATATCGAGGGCTATCTAGTCACGGGTGAATCTAGCCAGCAAGCCGCAATTAAAGCCAGAGAAATTGCAAGTCATGCCGGTCAAAAAGTCGCGCTGACACTCTCCGATCAAAACATGGCCAAGTTCTTTAAACCAGGACTGCTAGAGATGCTTGGTGGTGGTGTAGATCTATTATTTGCGAACGATAGTGAAGCCTTTGAGATGGCTGGTACTCAAGATTTAACAACCGCGATCGAGTATTTAAAAACCATTTCCAAAACTTTTGCCCTCACCCTCGGTGCTAAAGGTTCGTTAATCTTTGACGGCCAAACATTACTAGAAATCGCTCCGTATCCTGTCAAAGCGATCGATACTGTCGGTGCTGGGGATATGTACGCTGGCGGCGTCCTATATGGCATCACGAATGGGATGGACTGGGCGACGGCTGGACGATTGGGTTCGTTGGCTTCCTCTCAGTTGGTGACGATTCCTGGCGCGCGGATGGACACAACAGATCTGCAATCGTTGTTGCAGCAAGTTAAGGATATTTAGATTATTAGATTATTTGAACGCTCGAAAATCCCCTCCTCGGAGGGGATTTTTATGTGGAGGGCTAATGGTGTGGCTTTAAATCGAAAATGGTGTAAAATCAATACCATGAGTGGATAAATTTGCCACGATGGACTGAACATGAGTATTAACACGATCGCCGATAACACCGCTCCTAAATCTACCCCAAGCACCAAGCGCATGTCGATCGGGTTATCCGGCGAGACTGTCGAACTATTAGAATTTTTGGCACAGAGCCAGGGCATCTCTCAGAATGAAGCCATCCGACGCGCGATCGCGACAGATGTCTACTTCCTCAAAGAGCGGCTCGAAGGCTCAAAAGTCTTGCTCCAGAAACCCGACAAAGAAATTCGCGAAGTGCTATTCCGATAGATTTGGGAGTGGACTAGTTTCCCACTCTCTAAATCCCAATGACTCAAATCGATCGAACCGAAGACTCCATCCACATGGAAGTTTCGGACAAGCTTGACGTGGCTGATTATATTTTCGATGTGCCGTTCGACGATCCTCTCCAAATTTCAGAGTCTCACCAGCCGCTCGTGCGGGATGTCGCACTTCAGCCCCAAGTCAAACAAGAGATTCAAGACTGGATCGCTCAAAAAAGAGAAGGGGCGCGTGGTGGAATTGCCATTACATTAATAGTATTTTTTGGAGTTTCACTATTGGCAGAGTTTTTATTGATTGGCTTAGGTGCTTTTTATCCTCAATCCAATACTGCTCTGATTAAGGATACTTTGCCATTATTGATTAATTCTTTGACTGCGATCGTCTCTTTAGCTTTGGCGTTCTATTTCAAAGAGAAATAATTTTGCAGATCTTGTGCAAGAGATCGAGTTATTTCAGATCGATCGATTTAGCAGTATTGATCGCCCAACTTACTTGTCTCAAAACTCCGCGCAACAGAGCCACTTCATTAGGAGAAAGTTGACTGCGGTTATATAAGCGGCGAATCTTTTCCATCCGATGGGCAGCCGTGTGCGGCAAGAGATAGCCAATGTCCAACAGGAGGCTTTCTAATTGTTGATAATAACCCTCGACTAGTTCGACAGGTGCGATATCTGTTTGTGGGGGGATCGGAGCTAGATTAGTTATCAAATTGTCATCGGCACTAGTCGCACACATCTGCAACTCGTAAGCGCAAACCCCTACTGCTTGAGCTAAATTGAGCGAACTGTATTCAGAGCCAACCGGAATCCGAAGATAGCGGGTAGCATAATTTAATTCGGCATTGGTCAAACCACTGTCTTCACGTCCGAAGATCAGTGCGGTTGGTTCGTTACTGTCTACCAACCAGGGCAAAGCTTGTCTGGGTGTTTCGAGCTGAGTCGGAATGGCTCGATCGCGTGCAGTGGTAGCAATAACTCTGGTACAGCCTTGTAAAGCCGTCGGTAAATCGGGAACGATCCTCGCAATGGTAAGGAGATCGATCGCGTGTACCGCCATCCGAGTTGCTTCTTCGCCTAAGACTTCACACTGCGGATTGACAACGACCAATTGGGTCAAACCCATATTTTTCATTACCCGCGCGATCGATCCAATATTCAAGGCTCCGGCTGGCTCGACTAAGACAATCCGAATATGATGGAGAGAGCTACTCACTTTACATTTATCTACTAATAACTGTCATGCCACGTCATCGAGCGAAGGCCGATCTACCTACTAAAATCTGTCCGGTTTGCAACCTCTCATTTACTTGGCGCAAGAAATGGGCGACCAATTGGGATGAAGTGAAGTATTGCTCCGAGCGGTGCCGGAGAAGGAGAGAGTAGTGAATAGTGGATAGTAGATAGAGATTTGCTCTGTTCCAAATCCCAAGATCGCTTAATCAAACCACTATTTACCATTCACTATCCACTATCCTCTACATAAACGTTGGTTGATGGCGAATCAGATTGAGAAACTCTTCGCGCGTACGTTGATCTTCTTGGAAGGCACCTAGCATCGCGCTAGTCACCGTCCAGGCTCCAGGCTTCTGCACGCCGCGCATCACCATACACATGTGGCTGGCTTCCATCACGACGGCGACGCCTCTGGGTTCCAAGACTTCCTGAAGTGCTTCGGCAACTTGACGGGTGAGTCTTTCCTGCACCTGCATTCGCCGAGAGTACATATCCACAATCCGCGCTAGTTTGCTCAAACCGACGACTTTTTGATTGGGGATGTAGGCAACATGCGCTCTACCCATAAATGGCAACATGTGGTGTTCGCACATGCTAAAAAAGTTGATGTCGCGTACGAGTACCATCTCGTTGTGGCCTTCATCAAAGATCGCACCATTGATGATGTCATCGAGCGATTGATTGTAGCCACTAGTTAAGAATCGCATTGATTCGGCGACACGTTTGGGTGTTTTTAATAAGCCTTCGCGTTCGGGATCTTCACCTACTCCGAGGATAATCTGACGTACCGAGGCCATCATGTCTTCCAGGCTGACTTCTTCGGGGTCGTGGATTTGCACTGGCTCACCGTTATGAGTGTTGCGATCTGGTCGAGGATTAATATTACTCAGCTTTTGTTTTTGGCTTAGCCGCTCCTCTGGAGCATCGTTACCAGTGGAATTACTACCTTTAGGAGATGAAATAGTCATGTTTTGTCTGATATGGATGTAGAAATAAACGTGATGAAACTGAGGTGGTAGATGAACGCAGATCGGCTAAAGCGCACCGCCACTGGGCATAATCGTCAGTTCTTCAATGACGGCACCAGCGGGGGCAAGAACGGCGTAGAGGATGCTTTGGGCAACCATTTCTGCTGTCAACATCGCCGATCGATCGAAGTCCGCCTGGACGGTGTCTGTATCCCAGAGTGGCGTATTCACTGAGCCAGGGCAAATCGTGGTAACGCGAATGCCATGGCCTCGCTCCTCACTAGCAATTGCCTGGGTCAGTGCTGTCAATCCAAATTTACTGACTGAATAGATGCCCCAATTTGGAAATACTTGCTTGCTGGCGATCGATGAAATATTGACAATGTGGCCGGATTGACGTTGGCGCATGTGGGGTAAGATCCCTTGAATGCACTGGAACACGCTGGTCAAGTTGAGGTCGATGACGCGCTGCCAATCAGCCAAGGGAGTGTCGCCAGTCGTTCCGGTATAGGCCATCCCCGCATTATTGATGAGGATGTCTAAATTGTCAGAGTTGGCGGCAATCTCCGCAATTTTAGTCGAGACTCGATCGAGTTGGGACAAATCTACCACATAAGTATTGGCAATTACACCAACAGCCGTAGCAGCTTGGGCTACGGCTGTTAATTTCTCCTGGGAGCGACCTACCAGTGCGAGGTTGATGCCAGCTTTGGCTAGGGCTAGTGCTGTGGCTTTGCCAATGCCGCTACTTGCGCCAGTGATTAGTGCCGTTCGGTTCGTTGGGGCGATCTGATTCATCTAGTCCAGGAAGTTTGCTCAGATCTGAGCCTTGTGTAAATTTTTGTTGCGGTTTTATTATAACATCGATTTTCCGTGACAGGGAACGGGATGGCCCGATCTTCAATCTTGCCAGCAACCATCAAGGTGCGAGTGCCAATTTCCAGCCTACTAGTGATGTTCTTCAAACATGCCGATCTGGCGGAATTTATCATATCTGAGCGATCGTAACTCTGTAGCTGGTAGCGATTGAAGTTGATGCAAATTTTTTAAGATCGCGTCTTTGAGAACTTCCGCCGCTAGCACCGAATCAGCATGTGCGCCCCCCAGCGGTTCTGGCAAAATCTGGTCGAGAATGCCCAAATTTTTGAGATCTTTAGCCGTAATTTTGAGGACTTCGGCGGCTTGGGCAGATTTACCAGCATCTTTCCACAAGATCGAGGCACAAGCTTCGGGACTGGCGACATAATAAACGGCATGTTCAAACATCATTAATCGATCGCTGACACCAATCCCCAATGCGCCACCAGAGCCACCTTCACCGATCACCGTACAAATAATCGGCACATCAAGGCGAAACATCTCCCGCAGATTATACGCGATCGCTTCACCCTGTCCCAACTCCTCAGCTTCCAATCCCGCCCAAGCTCCGGGCGTATCGATAAATGTCAGAATCGGCATTCCAAAGCGATTGGCATGTTCCATCAGGCGCATCGCCTTGCGATAGCCACCTGGTGCCGCCATCCCAAAGTTGCGCGCCACATTATCTTTTGTATCCCGCCCCTTTTGATGCCCCAATAAAACTACGGGAATCCCCGCCAACCGACCCACACCGCCCACCAAAGCTGGATCGTCTTTGCCTCTTCTGTCTCCATGTAACTCGATCCATTCATCGCAAATTGCTTGGATATAGTCGAGCGTACTGGGACGGCGGGGATGCCTGGCGAGTTGGAGCTGCTGAGATGGCGTGAGGCTACTAAAAATTTCATCGCGCAGTTGCACGTATTTAGTCTCCAGTTGTAGAATCTGACTGGAGATATCGACGCTACTTTCTTCAGCAAGTTCGCGAATCTGATCGATCCGTTGTTGCAACTCGGCTAACGGTTTTTCAAATTCTAATAAAAAGGGCTTCTTTTCAGTACCAGCCATTATTTAGGGGGTAGGGAGTAGGGGTTAGGGAGTAGTAGTTTGGTTTGAGCGACGCAGGCTGACAGAGATCGACATCGATCTTACATTTAACAACCTAACTGTTACCCCCCAACAAATGATAATAAGGGACGAAAGCCATGCTTGAGAGAGGCTTGACCGATTTGTTCCATTTTCTCGATCGTGATTTGATTGCGTCCCCACGAAAAACTCGTGTGTAATTTTTCAAATTCTAGTAGCATGGCTTCGGCAAAACAGGCAAACAGTTGCCGAGCGGGAGCATCCATATTGACAATATTCATAATTTTCCAATCGATGTCGAGAGAATGTTCGACAATGCCGCCATTCATCACATATACGCCAGGAGCTTGAATTTTGGTGCCCAAATTTTTGGGATAGCCACCATCGATCAGCAAACAGGGCTGCTTTAATTTCGCGGCATCGATTTCGACGCCCTTGGGCATACTGGCGACCCAGACGATGATATCAGCTTGGGGCAAAGCTGCTTCCAAACTGATGATTTTCCCACGTCCTAGTTCGGATTGGAGGCTTTGCAACCGTTCTTGATTGCGAGCTACTAATAAAAGATCGGCAATATTCGTCCGGCTGTCGATCCACCGACAGACAGCGCTGCCAATATCGCCTGTCGCCCCAATCACCGCTACAGTAGCTTTACTCAGATCGAGACCGAGCTTGGCGGCACCCTGTTCGACCTGCCGCGCGATAATGTAGGCAGTGTGGGTATTGCCAGTAGTAAACCTGTCGAAGTCCAATTCGATATTGCGAACTTGTTTATTTTGCTGGAGGTCGAATTCTTCAAAGATAATTGATGAAAAGCCGCCCAAAGCCGTAATCTGAATTCCTTGTTTCTGGGCGTGAGCCATCGCATTGAGAATCTTGCGGATTGCGGCTTTGATCCGTCTAGTTGCCAGCATTTCTGGCAAAAAACAAGATTCGATATAATAGCCTTCGATCTGTTGTCCAGTAATACTTGTAACCTTAATGCGATCGACTGTTTGCGGTGGGGCACTGCACCAGAAGTCCAGCCCTTGGTCGGCATATTCTGGAAAGCCTAAGTCTTTAGCGACTGATTGGGCATGTTCTAAGCTGGTAAGGTGACCGATAAGACCAAACATGAAGATTTTCCGAGTTGTGCCTGTTGAGCAGAGGTGAGAACCGTGAGGAGATCGCAATATCTCATTGGTTCTTTCTACACAATAGTACAAAATCGGGACTAGGGATCGCTTATTGCCGTAATGTTGGTAGTTACGCTCCGATCGGGTGAGCTAGTTAAGAAAGTTAAGTAGTTGATACACGGCAGCTTCAGTACATTAGTCACCCACCTTTTAATATGATTCGCCTCCGTCAAGTTAACTGGACGCCTTACCTATTTCTCTTCCCAGCTCTATTGGTACTTGGGATCACGGTGTTTTTACCAGCGTTGCAGGCTTTTTATTTGAGCTTTACCAATTACGATCCGATCGCCGAGACAGCGAGTTGGCAAGGCTGGACTAACTTTGTGCGCTTGTCCAAAGATGGGGTATTCTGGCAGACGATGCGAAATACGGTGCTGTATTTATGTGGCGTCGTGCCGATTTTGGTGTTTGTGCCGCTGTTACTGGCGATTTTGGTCGATCGCCAACTCAAGGGGATGAGCTTCTTTCGCGCGGCTTATTACGTGCCGGTAATTATCTCGATGGTGGTGGCGGGGATTGCGTGGAAGTTTATCTATGCTGAGAATGGACTGCTCAATCAACTGCTAAACGTAGTGGGGATTCCGGCCATTCCGTGGCTGACTAGTCCTGGATTAGCATTGTCGAGTGTGATGGTGGTGACGATTTGGAAAGGATTGGGTTACTATATGACTATTTATTTAGCTGGGTTGCAATCGATTCCTGCTGATTTATATGAAGCTGCCGCGATCGATGGCTCCGATAGTTATACTAAACATTGGGATATTACGATCCCGCTGATGCGTCCCTATATGTTGCTAGTTGCGGTCATTTCGGCGATCGCGGCGACCAAAATCTTTGAAGAAGTCTATGTGATGACCCAAGGGGGGCCGCGCAATAGTTCTAAAACAGTTGTTTATTACTTGTATCAACAAGGTTTTGGATCGAGTAATCCCGATCTTAGCTATGCTTGTACGATCGGCTTGGTGTTATTTGCGATCGTCTTTTTCTTATCTATCTTAAACCTCAAGCTTGCTCAGAACAATGCTAAGTTACCCTAAAAAATCACTGACAAATAAGCGTGAGTGTTTGGTATTCAATCAGGAAGAAATAGATTATCAAACTGCGTGGATTTGGCAAAAGTGTCTGCAAAAAGAACGGATTATCGATCCAGACATTGCTGATGCCTTAGTTATTCTCGAACATCCACCTGTATATACGCTCGGCACTGGTTCTAGTTTAGACTTTGTCAAGTTCGATCGTCTGCAAACGGAATATGAGTTATACCGTGTCGAACGTGGGGGTGAAGTTACTTACCATTGTCCAGGTCAAATAGTTGCTTACCCAATTTTCAATCTCCGCCATTATCAACAAGATTTGCACTGGTATTTGCGACAACTAGAAGAAGTTGTTTTGCAAGTTTTGGCATTAAATAATCTCGACGGCCATCGGATTGATGGATTGACTGGCGTTTGGTTAGAAGGTCGCAAAGTTGCCGCGATCGGGATTAAGGTGAGTAAATGGGTAACCATGCATGGCTTTGCGCTAAATGTTTGTCCAGATCTAAGTGGGTTCGAGCAAATCGTACCATGTGGTATTGTCAATCGATCTGTCAGCAGTATGGCCGAGTTTATCCCCACCATCAATCCCTATTTGGTGCGCGAACAAATTGTTCGGGTGTTTGGCGAAGTATTTGGGATTGAAATGTTAGAGAATCAAGAATTTCAGATCTAAAGTCACCAGACATCGCTCGTCGCTGGTCGCACTAGGCAGATTTTATTTGGGAATACCAGATTCAGATCCAATCGTCGATCGTGCTAAAAT
>NZ_JANNDR010000092.1:0-3826 GCF_031378165.1 Chamaesiphon sp. OTE_75_metabat_556 | reverse complement strand
GTGAAGAATGGGAAGGTTGCACCAATTGCTGCATGTAGAGCGATCGAGGCGAGAATAGCGATCGCCGTCGGATCGCTTAAAATGTCTAAAAAGTTTTTGCGGGCGGAAGATTGATACATATTAATCGTAAACGCTAACTGTCAGACATTAGGACTAGACGATCTGCTCCACAGCGGATGTCCGCCAGCAATGGGAGGGTGCCAACACCTGAGCGATCGATCGTCGTGGAGATCGCACTGCGGCTGAATGGTGGATCGATCGACAAACTGAGTCACAATGGTGTTTGTTACATCGGCACTCGATTCCCCGCTACCTATTCTAAACCACATATTGCGATCGCGAATCTCGATCGAATTTAAAGCGGATTTCGTTAAATCGCGCAAATTATTGTCATAATTATTAATATCCGACCAAAATCCGTACTAAAGTCACCAATGCTTGGAGAACTCAAGTCTTTTCGGCACAACCCCCTCCGCTGGCTCAAGCGTCGCTATCTACGGTGGGTGGCGTTGAGCTACTGGAGCTATCGGTGGCTATTTAGTCGTCGCCAAGAGCGACAGTTTGCCCAGGTGCAAATTTGGCGGGTAGTAGCTGGATTTGATTTTGCTGCCTGGTTGCTGGCCATGGAAGATTCGGTCAAGCCTGAATATTGGGGCATGATGTAATCGTTTTCGACAAGTACTCGTGTCTCGATCGGGGGGAACGCATGGTTGTTAAACTAAAAGCCCGTATTCCTCATTGACGAAGGAGTGCGGGCTTTGAGAGTGTGATAATTCAAATTTCGACGGGCTTGAATTGGTCTATCTATTATTGATAAACGGTAGCTACTTATTAATAAGCGGTTACCGTTTATCAATTATTTAATGTTGCTAAATCTTTCGACCATAAGCCCCCTAAAAATTGCCTTGTCATATCCGAAAAGCCTGTAATGCTTGCAGTACATGAGATGAGTTGCGCCTGGTTCAAACAAAATTAGCAATTATTGTCATAATCGTTTCTAGATGGGGCTAGACGATCGTTCCCATCACCTCAAGCATTTTCATCACAGCACATGACACATCTCAATCCGCTACCGACACCGATCGATCCCACCTGCGACGCGATCCCAGCGGTGACTGCCTTAGCACCGATGCAGGATGTAACGGACATTCACTTTATGCAGACGATCGCGACATACGGCTGTCCCGACTACTTTTTTACTGAGTATTTTCGGGTACATCGGGATTCTGGACTGGATAAATATATTTTGCGATCGATTACCGAAAACACGACGGGTTATCCGGTGTTCGCACAAATGATTGGGGAGAGCATTCCCGATTTAGTCAGAACGGCCAGGTTGCTAAGTCGCTACCCGATTGCGGGGATCGATCTGAATCTGGGCTGTCCGGCTCCGCGAGTGTATCGGAAGAATGTCGGTGGCGGCTTGTTGCGCGATCCTGAGACGATCGATCGGATTTTAGGCGAGTTGCGATCGGTAGTTAGCGGTCGATTGACAGTAAAAATGCGGGTTGGCTTTGAGGATACCAGTCAATTCGATCGAATTCTAGAGATAATCGATCGACACGACATCGATCTGCTGAGCTTACACGGTCGCACGGTCAAAGCGATGTATCACGGCACCGTCGATTATGACCTTATTGCCCATGCCGTCCAAAAATTGCGCTGTCCGGTATTGGCGAATGGAAATGTCAGTTCGGCAGCCACCGCGATGCGCGTGCTCGCCCATACGCAAGCCGCTGGCGTGATGATCGGGCGTGCTGCGATCCGCAATCCCTGGATTTTTAGACAAATTCGCCAGATATTAGCTGGACAAGCGGCTGAAAGCACTACGCTAGAGCAGGTACGGGATTATATCGATCGATTGCACCAGATGCAGCTCGGTAAATCAATCCCCGAACGATCGCGCGTCAGCCATCTGAAGATGTATCTCAATTACATCGGGCAAAGTGTGGATGCCGAGGGGATCTTCCTGCGAGATATGCGTAAATCCCAGACTGAAGCTGAACTATTTGGCGTCTGCGATCGCGAGTTGCTTGGTGAGGCTGCTGATGGCGGCGCACGGATATTTGCGACGGAGCCTTATATCGGACTCTTTGCGCGTCCGCAGTGCGAAGCTTGACCAAAATATTTGGGATTCAAGCCTCGCACTTCAGGACGACTTTTGCCCCTGAATATACTTCTTTAAGACTTCGATTGGTGCCCCACCAGAAGAGACAGCAAAATAGGCTGGACTCCAGAGGTGATCTTTATGGGGAGAAGGGAATTGTTTCCGATAGAAGCGACTCGAAACTCCCTTCAAATGGTTCACAATTACCGAAATAGATAGTTTGGGTGGGTATTCAACTAACAGATGGATCTGGTCGGCTTCGCCATTGCATTCCACCACTTTAAAATCCATCTTCCTAGCCACCTCAATAAATGATTTACGCAGCCAAGTTTAGACTTGTTGCGTGAATATTTTTCGCCGATATTTGGTCACGAAGACCAAATGAACTTCTAAGTCTGTAACGCTGTGTCTACCTCTTCGGTATTGTGTTGCCATATTTCAGACCAAATGAGATACTCAGATCCATGAAAGCACGTTTTCGATATCGCGTCTACCCTAAGCCCACCCAAATTAGCGCACTCAATCAGTTGTTTGGATGTGTCAGAGTGGTGTGGAATGATGCACTCAATTTCTGCAATCAATCCTATCGAGATGGAGTTAAATACCCAGGCGAATCCGAACTTCAAAAGCAATTTATTACTGCGGCTAAAAAGACTCAAGCTAGAGAATGGCTAAGTCAGGCTTCCAATATTCCTTTGCAGCAGTCCATTCGCGACTTAGGAACAGCCTATCAGAACTTTTTCAAGTCCTGTAGTGGGAAAAGACAAGGCAAGAAGGTTAATCCGCCTAAGTTCAAGAAACGCTTGAATGCTCAATCCTGTCGATTTAGAGTTGGCGGTTTTAAAGTCAACGAGCGGACAGTTTATTTAGCTAAGATTGGCAAGCTTAAAATCGAGTGGAGCCGTCCTCTGCCAGCAGCTCCAAGCAGTGTCACGCTAATTCGAGATGCGGCAAATCGCTACTTCATGAGTTTTGTGGTCGAAATCAATCCAACTCCTCTCCCAGGCAATGGTCAAAGTGTTGGAATCGATCTAGGAATAACTGATTTTGCAACTTTTAGTACGGGCGAAAAGGTTAAAGCTCCTAAACCGCTTAAATCCAGATTGCGCCGCTTAAAAAAAGCGCAGCGCAACCTCAAGAAGAAGATAAAAGGCAGCAATCGACTCAAGCTGGCAAGGCTCAGAGTCGCTAAAATCCATGCCAAAATAAAGGACATTCGGACAGATTTTCTGCACAAGTTATCCACTAGAATCGTTAACGAAAATCAAGTTATCGCGCTAGAGGATCTAAATGTGAGTGGTATGGTCAAAAACCGTAAGTTATCTCGGACGATATCCGACTTGGGATGGCGAAGTTTTCGGACGATGCTTGAGGCAAAAGCTGCTATGTACGGGCGCGATTTGCGAGTAATTAGCCGCTGGGAACCAACTTCTCAAAAATGCTCGTGCTGCGGCGAGAAAGGCGGCAAGAAGCAACTCAAAGTTCGCGAGTGGGAATGCCTGTTTTGTGGAGCGATTCACGATCGAGACATAAACGCTAGCCGGAACATAATTCAAGTCGCGGGTGGTCAATCCGAGACTCAAACTGGACGTGGAGGCGATGTCAGACTACCTTTTAAAGTAGCAATCTCCGATGAGACGTCAACCTACTCTAACTTAGATCGAACTCGAACTAAGTAACAGGGAATCCTCGTCTGTTCACAGCGAGGAGGATGTCAAA
>NZ_JANNDR010000074.1:0-9089 GCF_031378165.1 Chamaesiphon sp. OTE_75_metabat_556 | reverse complement strand
TGATCGCAAGGGTTCATGACACTACCTCTGACCTTCGGACGGCGACCTTTCCAGCGGTTCCGACCGGCTTTACCAGCACTAGTGTTCCGCGCGTCAGTGTTGCCGACTTGACCGATGGTAGCGTAGCACTCTTTGCGTACCATCCGGACTTCTCCAGAAGGCATTTTCAGAGTTACATAGTCGCCTTCTTTAGCAACTAGTTGTGCAGCAGCACCAGCAGAACGGGCGATTTGTGCACCTTTGCCAGCAGTCAGTTCGACGCTATGGACAGTGGTACCCAAGGGGATATTGATCAGCGGCAAAGCGTTACCAATTTCAAAGGGCGATTCTGGCCCAGTGATAATTTCGGTGCCGACTTCCAATCCGACTGGGTGGAGAATGTAGCGTTTTTCGCCATCTTTGTAGAACAGCAGGGCGATCCGAGCATTCCGGTTGGGATCGTATTCTACTGTCGCTACGCGGGCGGGGATGTTGATTTTGTCTTGACGACGGAAATCGATCTGCCGATAGAGACGTTTGTGACCGCCACCGCGACGGCGACTGGTGATCACACCGCGATTGTTGCGCCCTTTAGCGCGGTGCTTGTTATAAACGAGTGATTTTTCCGGCTGATTACCCACGGTAATTTCCGCAAAGTCGGAAATTACGGTTTCGCGAGTACTGGGCGTATATGGCCGATAAGAACGGGTTCCCATAATTAGAGGGTAGGGGGTAGAGGGTGGAGGTTAGGGGAGATGGGGAGATGGGGAGACGAGGAGAACACGAGCTAAAACTACTCAATGTTTACTCCGACCTCCGAAATCCCAACTCCCAACTACTTAAACTTCAGGGAAGAGGATAATCTCTTGACCTTCAACGATCGTGACGACTGCCCGTTTGTAGCGAGGTTTGGCACCGAGGAACTTACCGACGCGACGAGTCTTGCGGGGGAGATTTTGAGTATCTACCCGTTTAACTTTGACATTGAATAAGGATTCGATCGCGGCTTTAATTTGGGGCTTAGTTGCCTGCGGCACGACGTCGAAGACGTATTTGTTTTGCTCCATCATCGTCGTGGCTTTTTCCGTGACAATGACATTGCGGATTAAATCTGGTAAATCGCGGTCAGCAACTCTAATCGTCATTGTAAACCTCCTGGATTTTGGCGATCGCTTCAGCAGTAGCGACAATCTGGTCTGCATTCAGGAGATCGAAGACGTTTAGCCCCGACGCAGAAATCATTTTGACTTTGGCAATATTGCGGATCGACAACAAGGTATTGTCTTCAACCTCGGCGACGATCACCAAAACTTTACTATCTGGTTCGACACCCCACCGAGTCATCGCTTGGACGAACTCTTTGGTTTTGGGTTGAGCGACATTGGTTGTAAAATCAGCAACTACAATAATGTCTTCGATCCGACCCATCAATGCCGTCCGCAGAGCGAGTCTCCGCTCTTTACGGTTCATTTTCATGTTGTAATCTTTGGGTTTTGGTCCAAAAATTACCCCACCCCCCCGCCAGCGCGGAGACCGAATCGAACCCGCCCGCGCGCGTCCGGTACCTTTTTGTTTCCAAGGTTTCCGACCACCACCGCGAACTTCGGCGCGAGTCTTGGCACTAGCCGTACCTTGACGAGCGTTATTTGTCTGCCGAATCAGGGCGCGGTGGACGATGTGAGAAGCATTCTCTTCTTTGGCAACGGCCAATTCGAGGGTGGCGGAGCCAGCTTCCTCGCCTTGCCAGTTGCGAATGACGCAATTAGCCATAACTATTTTTTATCTCCCGATCTACTGTGTGTGACTACTTACCGACTTTGACTTCAGGCACGATCCGTAGAAGTGCACCAGGTTTGCCAGGGACGGAACCTTCGATCAGGAGAACGTTACGCTCGACATCGATCTGAACTACTACTAATTTCTTAATCGTGATCCGTTTGCCACCCAATCGTCCTGCCATTTTCTTACCAGGGTAGACGCGACCGGGAGTGGTACCCGCACCAGTCGAACCAGGTTCGCGGTGATTTTTAGAACCGTGAGACATTGGACCTCGCGCAAAGTTCCAGCGTTTTTGCCAACCTGCGAAACCTTTACCGATACTATTTCCGGTCACATCGATGATTTGACCGACTGTAAATATATCTGGTTTGATTTCTTGTCCGAGCGTCCAATCGTCGGTGCTATCGACCCGAAATTCTTGGAGGTGCCGCAGTGGTGGCGCATCAGCTTTCTTGAGGTGCCCTAGCTCTGGTCTGTTGAGAGCTTTTTCTTTGACTTCGTTGAAGCCGATCTGGATGGAGTTATAACCATCAGTGGCTTGAGTTTTGATTTGAGTAATCGTACATGGTCCGGCTTGAACGACGGTGACAGGAATTGCTCTCCCTGTCTCTTTGTCGAAAATTTGGGTCATGCCGAGTTTGGTGCCGAGAATACCGATAGACACGGTTTGATAACGTTCCTTATATTTGAGACATCAGGATCTTGATGGACTTCCACCGGCAGGCGCGTCCATCTGTGGGTTCGGCTCGATCGACCAGCCCAGCTAACTTTAGCAGCTAAATGTGTATTCGCACACACATTTTGTTGCCGCAGATGCGATAAGTCTTCACTCGTAACGCACTTTCAAAGGGAAATGGATCGATCGGGAATCGTATTAATTGCTGCAAAAGACTGAAGCAGATTGCTGCCTAGTATCTATTTGAGCCGATTCACCGCAGTCGCAGCTACAGTTAGCTGGAAGTTTTACACCACGATCTACAAGTCTACACTAGGTAATCTCGGTTGTCTAGATATTGATCGAGTCTCTGCTCGCGTGCTGGTGCAGATTGTCGCGATCAATCGAGTGGGAGCAATAACTTGGGATAGGTACTCAATCCAACGCAGACAGTTGTCAAGACTTAATACGATCGAGACTTAATAACAGGATGCGATTGCGGCGGCTACGATAAGATGCAATTAACTTTTATCGCAGCTCCAAATTATGGCATCACAGTTGGTACTCAATGTCGCTAGTGGTTCTGTCTCCTGTGGCTTTTCAGCTCCAGCGGCTCAAGAATTACAATCAAAACTCAATCAGATCGTGGGCGTACTCAAAACCAAAGCCGCTCAGTCAAATAGTGGGGGCAAACTGACGCCACAGCCACTGATCGAATATCAATATACCGGCGATGTATTTCTGGAGATCTTCTGTAACCCAAATATCTGGGCGAATGTATTCGTTGCCAAGGTATCGATTACATTGCGCGACGATCGGATTCGACTCAGTAGCGAAACCGAACTGACACGGATTATCGAAGATGTCGAAAGGTTTATGGAACAATTTGGCTAAATCTGCTATCTGTTAAATACTTAATTATCCACCACCTAGTTAGATAGCTCAGTTGTGATTAATATCTGACTAGAATGGCAGTATCCTAATGTAAAATTCAATACAAATTGGTGGCTATTGGCTCGAAACTATTGGAATCGGTCATGATATAATATCCCCAAAAATTAGCAGGCATCTACAATTACTAGCATGACTACCAAATTACTTGTCAAAATGAGCTGGTGCGGACTGTTGTGTGCTTGGTTGTACCCACAGCAATTGTTAGCCCAAGTGCCAACTAAAACTGTCAAAAATAATCCGATTACCTATGAAGACGATCGAATTAAAATTGTCGTTCGAGAGTGTAGTCATAAGTTACAGGAATTGATCTGCAAGGCCACCTTAACTAGCAAAAATAGCGATCGGACGATCGACATCAATGGCAATAATATCAAGCTCGTTGATTTTGAAGGTAACGAATACTACCCGACTAGCTTGCAATTGGCCAATCGCAATAGTGAAAATAATACAATCAGAACCGAGCTAATTGAAAATGTACCAGTCAAGGCTACATTTGTATTCACGAAAGTGCCGACCAACCTCACTCAAATTGCCTTGCTCCAAATTCCGCTTAGTGGTGGGATCAATACCACCACCAAGTTTAGGAACTTTGGCGCGATCGCGATCGAGAATGTGGGATCGAAACTGACCAAAACACCAACTCCGCCGAGTAAGAGTAAAACGCCAACTGCGACGAATGGGATTGTGAGTGTTGTCGGTGAAGTCAGCAGTGATGATAACCTTGTCTGTCCCGATGGCACGAAAATTCTGTATCGAGCGACGTCCAAAAGCTATTTAATGTATATCTGTGGTACAAAAATGCCGACCCATTATGTCGGACTGTCTAAAGACGGCTCTCAGGGCATCACGCTCAGATTGCGATATTACGATCGCACCCAATTCTCCGCCGATAATGGTGAAACTAACTACACGATCGCGGCCAATCGATTGATTATTCGCAAAGATAGCAAAATCATTTATCAGGAAAAGATTCAAGTTTTGCAAGCATTACCGGGGACGATCGCCACAGAAGAGCCGCAGCCTAAACCGAAACCCAAAAAAAGTCTGACGCTAGAACGTGAAGACACTAGCCAAAAACGTAGTGCTAACAGTCAACCATCTGTCAAAATCAAACATTAAGTAGCATGGCAACATCTCCTGGCAATTTCGGGTTGGATTATTTTAGCAAGAATTTGACACAGATTGAATAATGACTAGAAACTTACCGATCTGCCTGTCAAATTTCATCATTTGCACACTTTAATTTCAGTATATTCTTTGAATAATTGCTGTAAATTCTGACTTAACTCAGTATTTGTACTTGGATTGACTAGACGAGGCAAATTCGATCGAATATAGTAATATTGAGATCAAAAATCTAAAGTGTTTGTATGAAAGAGGCTCGAAATTCTACGCAGCAGTTACCAGTGGGATCGCTCGATCGCAACATTGGCAATCCCAGCCGACTAGCAATTTTGTATGACTCGATGCTCTCCCAGCGAGGCAATGCCCAGGATAAACATTCCGAGGCAGAAGCCTTATATACACTCTCTCTAACTATTTCCCAGCAACAATTTGGGATCGATCACATCTATACGGCTCAAAGTCTAAATAACTTAGCCGTTCTCTACGAGTCGATGGGTAAATATAGCGATGCAGAGGCATTGTATACCCGGACTTTGTCGATCCGAGAAGAAAAGTTAGGCATTAGTCATCCGTTCACTGTTCAGAGTTTAAACAACCTCGGACTATTATATGAATCGATGGGTCGCTACACCGATGCCGAACCTTTTTACACCCGTTCCTTGACCATCCGTGAAGATCGGTGGGGTGACAAGCACCTGCAAACGGCTCAAAGTTTATATAGTTTGGCGCAACTGTATGCTGGCATGGGACGGTATACGGAAGCCGAGCCGTTATACCTCCGCTCCCTTCAAATCTGCGAACAACAGCTCGGTGCCCATCATCTCGATACCGCTCAAAGCTTGACTCATTTAGCAGGCTTATATCTGATGATGGGCAGATATCCAGAGGCCGAACCTTTGTATCTGCGCGCCCATACTATCTCCGAAAGCGAACTCGGAGCCAGTCATCTCGATACCATCGAGATCTGGCAAGACTTAGCTGGATTGTATCTAGCAATGGGGCAAAACGATCAAGCCGAATCACTATATATTCGCGCGCTCAAAATTCACGAACAAAAAGTTGGCGTCAACCACTTAGCTACAGTTAACAACCTCAACAAACTTGCCAATTTTTACTTAGAGATCGAGCGATATGAAGATGCGGAATCGCTGTATATTCGCGCTCTAGATATTAGCGAAAGAGAACTAGGCACCGATTGTGTAGATATCATCCCTAATTTACAAAACCTGGCCGATTTATATAAATTGCTTCAGCAATATGAGGATGCCGAGCCGTTGTGTGCCCGTGCGCTCCAGCTTTGCGAACGACACTTAGGTGCTAGTCATGCTTATACAGCCCAAAATCTGGGTCAAATGGCCAATTTATACTATGAAATCGGTAAATTCGCCGAAGCGGAAGCCCTGTTACTGCGTGCGCTCCAGATTTACGAAACACAGCTAGGGCGCGAACATCCTCATACCGCACAAAGCCTGAATAATCTCGCCAGTTTGTACTATCGGATCGAACGCTATGCTGACGCCGAGCCGCTTTATGCCCGCGCGCTAGGTATCTACGAACAGCAACTGGGGCAGGATCACCCTCACACTGCTCAATGTCTCAACAACTTGGGCGTACTATATTACAAAATCGGTGATTATAGTGCAGCCGAACCTCTGTACGGGAGATCGCTAGAAATTAGGCAACGGCAGCTCGGACTCAATCATCCCCATACCGCTCAAAGCTTAAATAATCTGGCCAGCTTGTACTACAAAACCGAACAGTACGCTGCGGCCAAGACACTATATCTACAGTCACTGGCAATTAAGGAGCAGCATTTAGGTACCGACCATCCGCAAATTGCCACTAGTCTGAATAACTTAGCCTTTGTATACCAATCGATGCGGTGCTATAGTGAAGCCGAACAAATGTACGTGAGATCGCTGGCAATTAGAGCACAACATTTTGGCGCAAATCATCCGAAGACCCAGAAAGTGCAACTAGATTTTCTTGACTTTCTCCAGCAAGTCGTGAATACTGGACAAGTCGATAGACTGTCTGACCTACCGCTGACCCAAGCGTTGCTCGACAAGATGCAAAAAGTAGGGACGAAGTAAAGATCGATCGGGAGGTTAATTATTAGATAGGTAGTGATTAACCGATGGCTTCGCTCTAAAATTTATAAATGAGCCTCAATCTAGCGCGGAGGAGAGAGTACTAATGTGATATGATTTTGGGCGAAGGGACACAAATGCTACATTAATTACGGATAGCATCTTCTCGATCTTCAATCTAGTTAATATCACTGAGGCTAAGATCGATAGTCCCCAGCGATGAATAAAATTCAGCAGGGTCTGGATATTTGGTACACACCCACATCGATCGAGATCTCAAGCTAACATAGACCCACAAGGTTCCCAACCAGATTGCGATCTGCATCCTCATTGCAGATCGATCCCAAGGCCAGATAGTCTACTGGAGCGGGCTTTGACGATCTTCTCGATCTCAGTCTCTCCCCCGCAACCTTCAATTCACTGCCATTAATTTCAGCGAAGGAGGCCAAAGTGCAGGATAAATGTGTCAAAAAACGGAATAGATCGAAACGGCGGAGTATTTACTGTCCGATTCATGAGTGTTATTTGGATAGCATGAGTAAAAAGTATTACTTGTTTGCCGATCGTCCAGAACAGCTTGAGGCGCGGGGGATCGGTCGGTTGGCAGCCAAAATCTCGATCAAATTTCACACCACTGTCTCGATTACAGGTGAGTGGTTAGAAGCTTTTTGGTGCGATCGCTGTCAGCGCACAAAATGGTATTATGTCTGCAAAACTAGCGATCGTACCTACGATCTAGTGCTAGCTCCAGATGAACTCTGGCAGCGCGTGACCGGAGTCGTTCATCCCAATGGCAACCCGTCGGTCAGTGAGTTTACACGGAGAGAAGCACGAGTCAAGAAATACCAAGGGGTGAAAGCTTTTAACACCATCTGCTAACTGTCATGAGATCGAGTCGCTAGCCTCACTGTATATAAATATACCAGTAATCCTGTGAATCGACTACCGTCTTTTAGCGGATCTCCACGATGGTACGATCCCGATTTGATCGCATATTGGCGCGATTTACCAGCTAGTTTAGGGCACCATACACTAAGGTATTAGACCTAGAACATCACCTTATATCGAATTTAAAGATCTGAAATTATGGATGCAGCCGATCGAGTAATATTAGTAACGGGTGGGGCTGGATATATCGGCGCTCACGCAGTCAAGGCTTTGGAAGCGAAAGGGTTTCAGGTTGTTGTCTTGGATAGCTTAGTGTATGGACACCGGGAACCTGTCGAAGCCCATCTCAAGGCTAAATTAGTAGTAGGGGAAATTAGCGATCGTGCCGTACTCGACAAAATTTTTACTACGTATAAGATTACAGCAGTGATGCATTTTGCTGCTTTTGCCTATGTGGGCGAATCGGTCAGCGATCCGGCCAAATATTGGCAAAATAATGTCGTAGGCACCCTCGCATTGCTCGATGCGATGCGCGCACATGGAGTCACTAACTTTATCTTTTCCTCGACCTGTGCCACTTATGGCAATCCTCAGTACATTCCGATCGACGAACAGCATCCCCAGCACCCGATCAATCCCTATGGTGCGGGCAAACTCGCGATCGAGCGCGTGTTGCAAGATTACGATCCGGCATACGGCATGAAGTCAGTAGTTTTCCGTTACTTTAACGCCGCTGGTGCCGATCCCGATGGCCGATTTGGGGAAGATCACAACCCCGAAACGCACTTAATTCCGCTAATTTTGCAAGCGGCTGCGGGCAAACGCGCGGCGATATCCGTCTTCGGCTCCGACTATGAGACTCCAGATGGTACCTGCATTCGCGATTATATTCACGTCACCGATCTGGCTCAAGCGCACGTCCTGGGCTTAGAATACTTGTTAGAACATCAAGTCAGTCAAATCTTCAACCTGGGTAATGGCAATGGCTTCTCCGTCAAGGAAGTCATCGATACCGCCAAACAAGTTACGGGCAAAGAGATCGCGATCGACTTGTGTCCCCGACGGGCTGGCGATCCAGCAACCCTAATCGGCAGTAGCGATAAGGCGCGTCAAATCTTGGGCTGGAAACCAGAGTATGCGGACTTGAAGGCGATCATCAAACATGCCTGGAATTGGCACCAGCATCGCCATTTTTCATAGTCAGTAGCGGGCTTTATTCAGCATAGAAACCACAGATAGTCTCGATTATGAATGTAAAAACCACGGATGCTAGACCGGAACTGATCATCGAAGCGGGACGAGCAGAAAGACAGTATTGGCAAGATCTGTGGCGATATCGCGAGTTATTTTACTTCTTGGCTTGGCGGGATATCTTGGTAAGGTATAAGCAAACCGCGATCGGGGTAATTTGGGCATTGATTCAACCATTTATCGCGATGGTAGTATTCACGGTCTTTGCCGGTTTGACCAAACTGCCCTCAGAAGGCGTGCCGCAGCCAATTATGATTTTTGCAGGGATTCTACCGTGGCAGTTCTTTACTAATTCGCTCACTGGCTGTAGTAATAGTTTGGTTAGTAACTCCAATTTAATTTCCAAGGTCTATTTTCCCCGATTGATC
>NZ_JANNDR010000068.1:0-5886 GCF_031378165.1 Chamaesiphon sp. OTE_75_metabat_556 | reverse complement strand
GACGTCCACGACGCGGGTATCTACATGCACGGTGCCGAAACCTGGTACCAATTCCAACCAGGCAACATCATCACCGTCGAACCTGGGATCTACATCTCTCCCGACATCGAACCCGCCGAAGGACAACCCAAAATCGACGATTGCTGGAAAGGCATCGGCATCCGCATCGAAGATGACGTTCTCATCACATCCACTGGCAACGAAGTCCTCACTGCCGCCATTCCCAAATTCGTCGAACACCTAGAATCCCACTAAAAAAGTCCCATTCTCATAGCGGCAGGTATGAAAAATCCCCTCCTCGGAGGGGTGCCCAAAGGGCGGGGTGGGTCGATCGACCCATCCTAGCACTAACATTTTAGATACGATCCTACTCCCCATCGTTCATCTGTTCGATCGCTTTCAGGATTATCCCAATTGCCCCTACAGCCTGTAATAATGAGTTAGCATCCCATTTCCCCTGCTTCCGCATTTTCTTGATCGATCTCCATAGCTTATTAAAGCCAGTTAGCAAAGTAAATATAACTAAGATGTCGATCGAATGATTTGGGTCGAGATGTTCGATCTTATCAAAACAAGGGTATTGCAGATCTGCTGGAATACTTTCAATCTGTTTATTCTGTTCGGTTGTCATTGTCTTTTACTCGATTAAGTTGACAATACAATCCTATTTTCTTCATTAATCTCTACATCTCTACTCATTAACAACATTTGCTTTTAAAGCAAAAAGTAAGCATCTCAAGTAAAATAAAAGCAAAGTAAAAGCAAACCGTTAAATTATCAAATATTGTCTATGGCTCTCACCCGTAAAGCATCTGAAGCAGGATTAAAAATAGTAGATGAGGCTAGACGGAAGAAATGCTATGACAAATATGCTAGCTCTTGGTATGGCGAAGCAAAGGTCAGCAAATCAACATTAGAAAAATTTTGGCGAAGAGAAGAGATTAGACATGAAAATTTTGACACCATTTGTGCAGCCATAGAAGTTGATTGGCAATCAGTAGTAGATGAGAGCGATCGAGATGTTGATAACCCTCAACAACAAAGGGTTAATCAAGCCGATCGATTCAAAGGATTGAAAATTGCCAAACAGATTCATAATTGGTTGGTAGCTGTTGAGTACAAATTAAAAGAACCCTATGAAGTATTAGAAATAGATTATTGCGAGTGGATTATTAAAATTCAAGATCCAGTACGACGAGCAAGGGTAAATCATATTCTCATTCGGGGTATTGCTTCTGAGGCGAAGTTACCAGAATTACAGGCACTCGAAGCATCTCGCAAAGAACAAGGTGCAGAGGGTGGGTGGTTGATTGTAAATCGGCGAATTAGTCCAGCAGTAAAAACAGAGTTAGATAAAGATGAAAATCAACATCTTAGCTGTATGACACTGGATGACTTGATCGATCGAGATGCAGATTTTGAGCCTTATTTAACGTGGTTGGAAGAAGAAGTAATCAAGCGCGGGATCGATCGCAAGTATGTATCGTTGGCTTGCGACAAAGAAGAAATCGATCCGGTGACTCAACACTCGATCGCGACTAGCAAATATGGGGAAGCGGAGGGCTGGATTGAGGGCTATATCAAACAGTGGTTGAGCGACGACAGCAAAGAACATGTCTCGATTTTAGGTGAATTTGGGACAGGGAAAACTTGGTTTTCGTTTCACTATGCGTGGGATTGTTTGCAGGCATATAAAGAAGCAAAAGAGCAAGGTTTAGAGCGTCCGCGCTTGCCGTTGGTGATTGCGTTGCGGGATTATAATAAAGCATTAAAAGTTGAAAGTGTTTTATCCGATCTGTTTTTCAACAAGCATGATATTCGATTGAATAGTAGCGTGTTTGATTGCCTGAATCAGATGGGTAAATTGGTGATTATCTTCGATGGTTTTGACGAGATGGCGGATAAAGTCGATCGGCAGAAGATGATTAATAATTTCTGGGAATTGGCGCGGGTGGTCTGTCCTGGCTCGAAGGTGATTTTGACTTCGCGGACAGAACATTTTCCCCACGATCGAGAAAGTCGGCAATTATTAAATGCAGAACTGGAATCTTCTACTGCTAAATTGAAATGGGAATCACCGCGATTTGAACTATTAGAACTAGCAAAATTTAATGAAGCCCAAATTCGGCGAGTTCTCACCCTGGAAGCGGAAGAAAAAGGTTTGAGTACCGATATTGTCGAGAAGGTAATGGTACGGGCAGAATTGCTGGATCTGGCGCGTCGTCCGGTGATGACGGAATTAATTATTGAGGCGATGCCAGAGATTGAAGCGGGTAAACCTGTAGATATGTCGCGGATTTATTACTATGCGATCGTCCGTAAGATGGATCGGGATATTAAAGCTGAACGGACATTTACATCGCTGGCGGATAAGCTGTATTTCTTGTGTGAAATCGCGTGGGAAATGCTGTCTACGGAACGGATGAAGTTAAATTATCGCGAATTTCCCGATCGGATTCGGCAGATTTTCCCGCAATTAGTGACGGAAGCGAAGGATCTCGACCACTGGCACTATGACATGATGGGGCAAACGATCCTGATTCGGAATGCCGATGGGGACTATACGCCCGCTCATCGATCGTTCTTAGAGTTTTTGGTGGGGTATAAGTTTGCGGCGGAAGCGGGGGTGTTGAAGGCGGATTTTGTAGCGGCGGTGCAGCAACAAACGGATTGTATCGATGGAGATGCAATGCCTAAATTCTATACTTGGACTGGGTATTTACAGGCATATGTAGCGGCGAAATCTGAGGGTAAGAAAATTGCTCGGCTAGAAGCATTTAGTCCTGAGTCTAGCAAATATCTCCACCATACCTTTGGTCATGAACCATTAACTAAAGCGGTTATAGATCTAATCATACCGATGTTGGAGCCAACAAATTCTCAACTTTTGATGAATCTGATTCATCGCACTAGGGGCAAAACCGAGCAGGAAACTGGCTGGTTAGGAGGTAATGCGGCGACGCTGTTAGTCAAACAGAATCCCGCAGCACTAGATTGCGAAAATTTAAGCTATACAAACATGGCCAATAGCGATCTGCTGCGTGCAAATCTTCAAAGAGTTGATTGTACTGGGGCAACCCTAAGTAATTCTCTATTTAAAAGTATCTTGCCAAGTACTGTTTTAGCTATTACAACCAGTCAAGATGGTAATTTTTTTGTTACTGGGCATGAAGATGGAAATGTTCGTCTGTGGGACACACAAAATGGACAATTGATTCACATATATAGTGGACACAGGAGTTCAGTTAGATCGGTAGCGATTGCGCCGGACGGAGATTGGTTAGTAAGTGGAAGTGAGGACAAGACAATCAAACGTTGGAATGTCAAGACGAATCAGTGCCTTTCTACATATAGTGAACACAATGGTTCCGTTAATACAGTGGCAATTGTGTCGAATGGAGATTGGTTGTTAAGTGGAAGCGAGGATAATACAATCAAACGTTGGAATGTCACTACAGGTAAATGCATCAAAATTTATATTGGACATCTTAGATCTGTCGAGGCACTAACAATTTCGCCAGATGGCTCTTGGTTTGCGAGTGGGAGCGGAGACAATACTCTCAAACGGTGGGAAACAAAAACGGCTAAGTGTCTTAACACTTACAACGGACATGAATATGTAATCCATACCATTGTAATGGCACCCGATGGAACTTGGCTAATGAGTGGGAGTCGAGACAAAACACTTAAACAGTGGGAAACAAAAACGGCTAAGTGCGTTTATACTTACACTGGCCATCAATACAGGGTCAGAGCAGTGGCGATCTCATTAGATAACTCATGGTTAGTGAGTTGTAGTAATGACAAAATGCTCAAGCGTTGGGATCTCAAGACAGGAAAATGTCTCCAAACATATACTGGACATCATGAGTCAGTCAAATCAGTAGCAATTGCACCCGATAACACTTGGTTGCTGAGTGGCAGTAAAGACAATACCCTCAAACGTTGGGATCTCAATACGAGCAAGTGCCTCTTTACCTATACTGGACATCATAATTCAGTTGAGACAGTAGCAATCGCACCCGATGGTTCTTGGTTTGTGAGTTGCAGTGGTGACAAAACACTCAAACGTTGGGATACATTGATAGGTAATTGCCTTAACACTTATGAAGGACATCAAAAATCTGTCGAGGCAGTAGCGATCGATCTCAGTGGATCTTGGTTTATTAGTGCTAGTGATGATGCAACCCTCAAACGTTGGGATACATTTACAGGTGATTGCCTTAACACTTATGAAGGACATAAACATAGGGATAATCCCGACTTTAATTTATCAGTAAAGACAGTGGCGATTGCCCCAGATGGTTCATGGTTTGTCAGTGGTAGTGGGGATCAAACTGTCAAACGTTGGGATACATTAACAGGTGATTGCTTGTATACCTATGCACCACATCAATCTTCTGTTTACATGGTAGCAATTGCTCCTGATAGCTCTTGGTTTGTTAGTGGTAGTGTCGATCAGACCTTCAAACGTTGGGACACATTTACAGGCGAATGCTTGCAAGCTTATCCAAAACAGCAAGATTGGGTGAGAGGAATAGCGATTAGCAATGATAGTCGTTACATCATTAGTGGTGGAGGACATGAGATTAAGATCTGGGATGTGGAAACGGGAGAATGTATTCGCACGATTTCTAATAAACCATGTGGAGGAATGCGGATTGGGGGTGCGATCGGTTTGACTTCGGGGCAGATTGAGTCGCTGAAAGCATTGGGGGCGGTGGATGATTAGCGGGTTGAGGGCGTGGGATGGTCTGAACTATGATTAGAACGATCGAATGATGAACTGCGATCGTTTCTAGATGGGAATCATCGCCTATCTATTAATCTGACAAATCACAGTTCCAGACGGTATCCTCTGTGGTGATTTGCTCCGCTCTAGCACCGCCCTGAATTGAAATTCGGTGCTCAAAGCAAAAGTTCTCAAAAGAGAACTACCCGATTCTCAGAGAGTCCATTTCAATGGACTTTAGCTCTTAGCCCCAAATTTATTTGAGGGCGTTGTTGGTGGGGAGCTAGGAATCATTGCAAGGAGATCTTTATTCCGTATTCACGTTAGATTAGCATTCTCAGCCCTTTATGCCCTCTGCGCTCGGTTATCGATCGAAGTCGAAATGCTGCCTCTCTACGGTTAAAAAAAGATATTCAGCAGTAATGGATTTGAACCGCGATCGATACAATTAAATCATGACCGAACTAAACCTCACCAAATACCAACATATATTAGTAGTCGATCTCGAAGCCACCTGCTGCGACCTCCAAAGCATCCCCCGCCACCAGATGGAAACCATCGAAATCGGTGCCGTCATGGTAAATACCTCCAGCCTAGAAATCGTCGATGAATTCCAAACCTTCATCAAACCCCTCCGCCATCACATTCTCACCGAATTTTGCCTGCAACTCACATCCATTACCCAATCCCAAGTTGACACCGCCCCCACCTTTCCCGACGCGATAAAACTCTGGCAACCCTGGCTAGCTCAATTCGACAAAACCATCTTTGGCTCCTGGGGCGACTACGATCGCAAACAACTCCAACAAGACAGCAAACACCATCGCATCGATCTCCCCTACCCAGTCTCCAGCAATCATATCAACCTCAAAGAAATCTTCAGCCAAACCCAAGGACTAAATAAACGCTACGGTATGGCTCAAGCCCTCAAGTTAGCCCAAATCGAACTCACTGGCACCCACCATCGCGGTATCGACGACGCCCGCAATATCAGCAAACTCCTACCATACATCCTCGATCGACAAAAAATTCCTACCCCGATCGATAAAAATACTATCGATCGAAATCAAACCTCCTCCTAAAAAAGATTGACATAAAAAATCCCCTCCTCGGAGGGGTGCCCACAGGGCGGGGTGGGTAAATCTCCGCCGCAG
>NZ_JANNDR010000048.1:0-8006 GCF_031378165.1 Chamaesiphon sp. OTE_75_metabat_556 | reverse complement strand
AGTTTTTACTTTATGGTCAAAGAAGCAGCAGAAGCCGAGCCACAACCAGAATTACCTAGCTTTTTTGCGGCGGTGAAAATGGCTAGTCACCAATTTGCGGGAGTGATGGCGGCAACGATGTCGCATAATGAGGCGTGGCATTTTGGGCGGATGGGTAGATCGATCGAGCGGGCTGATAAAACGACACGGATTTTGGATGTAAAATACTTTATAGTTTTACCTGGTGGGGTCGGATCGCCGCTGGATGAATTGCAGTGGATCGCCTTATTAAGATCGGTGAGTGCGTATGAAATGTATCGCAAAACCTGTCACCGAATTAGTCCAACCGATATTGCTAAGTTCTTGATCTTCGATCGAGAGTTTCCCAGATCGATTCAACACTGCTTGCGCTCGACTGAGAAATCTTTACATCTAATTAGTGGCAACAATGGTTTAAATACCTGGTGTAATTCTGCCGAACTTAAATTGGGTAAATTACGATCAGAGTTGGACTTTTTATCGATCGAGGAAGTGATCGAACGGGGCTTGCATGAATTCCTCGACGAAACCCAAAGTCGGATCAATATTGTATCCAAAGAGATTGGTGATACCTTTATGAAGATCGAGCTTGAGGCAGTATTATGACTGTTTTCCAGATCGAACACTCGATCGAGTATATCTACAGTCAACCAGTAATTTTCGCGCCCCATCAGCTCAGACTACGCCCGCGATCGAATGTTCACCAAGCGGTGTTATCATTCGATCTAGCGATCTCGCCTACGCCGCAACAAATTTCTGAATCTGTCGATCTCGATGGCAATAATTCGACTCTAGTTTGGTTCGACAACAATCTCACGAATAAGCTTCAAATCAGCACCAAGACTACCATATCTACCAATCTTACCAATCCCTTTAGTTACCTACTCGAACCCTGGGCGGCTGGTTTACCGATCGATTATCCGCTGTCATTATCCAGACAATTACAACCATATTCAACCGGATATTTAGGGCACTCGATCGATCCAATTGCAGCAGAATTAGCCGCCGAAATCTGGCAAACTGTCGATGGTAAAACCATTCCCTTTTTGACAGAACTCAATCAGCAAATTTATCATAATTGTCAATACTCGATCCGCGATACTGGCGCATCACTGCCACCAGGGATCGTCTGGAAACATCGCTCCGGTTCCTGTCGAGATTTCGTTGTTTTATTTATCGAAGTCTGTCGCGCCGTCGGATTAGCTGGAAGATTTGTCAGTGGCTATGAAGCTGGAGCTGAAACCGACGAGAGACACCTTCATGCTTGGGCAGAAATATATCTCCCAGGCGCAGGCTGGCGAGGCTATGATCCTACTCACGGATTGCTAGTCTCAGGAGACCACATTGCAGTCGCATCAAGTCCCTTCCCAGCCCAGACAACCCCTGTTGAAGGAACATTACGAACGATGGGGGCGATAACAAATGAAATGAACTATCGACTATTGATCCAGAAAACCTGAAAATTCGATTGAATCCAATTCGGTTTCGCTGCTTTGCTCCCAATCGATGGGAGGGATGCGATCAAAAGCGGTTTTTAAAAACGATTCCCACTCTCTGCGAACCTGTAATAAGTAAGGATCGCCGCGTTGAAGGGTGCGTTGGTGGAGAATTTCCAGACTATTAGTACGATACATTACTAGATCGATCGGTGGGCCGACAGAAACATTCGATTTCATCGTCGAATCAAAGGATAATATTGCACACTTTACCGCATCTTCGATACTGGTATCAAAGGTCAACACCCGATCTAAAATTGGTTTACCATACTTAACTTCGCCAATTTGCAAGAATGGCGTTTCGGGCATTGCCTTGATAAAATTGCCTTGACTGTAAAGCATATATAGCTCCGTGGCTTGTCCGCGTACCTGCCCGCCGAGTAAGATATTGCAATTGGCATCGATCCGATCTTTCTCCAACCATTCCCGCTCCCGCGCTTGTACAAAGCGCAGTTTCTGTCCGATATAACAAGCGATATCATACATACTCTGACAGGAATGCAAATTCTCCACATCCAGAGATCTCAAATCCTGCTCGATACTGAGCATCACAGATTGAGTAATCGAAAGATTTCCCGACGTACACATCAGAATCGTGCGATCTCCATGTACGGAAAAATCAAACATTTTCCGATAGGTAGAAACATAATCGACTCCCGCATTAGTACGAGAATCCGCAGCCATTACCAGTCCATGAGTAGAAATAATTCCTAAGCAATAAGTCATGTAAGCATCCTCAATTCTTCTTGCCAAACTTCCGTTGCAAATCGGCAAGTGTTGCTGTTTGACTTGATTCCGGTGCTGGTTGAGTTTTAGGTGCTATTTGTGATGGTTTAGCTGATGATGGTTGGGGTTTCTTGCTGCGTGCTGCTGGTGACGGTGATGGTCGATCTCCCGTTGATGTGGACACCCCAGTTTTCATCGTCAAACTCACCCGTTTGAGTTGAGCGTTGACTTCCAATACCTTTACTTTGACCACTTGACCGACTTTGACCACTTGATTGGGATCGCTGACAAAATTATCTGATAATTGGGAAATATGCACCAATCCATCTTGATGCACGCCGATATCTACAAATGCTCCAAAGTTAGCGACATTCGTCACGGTGCCTTCCAATTCCATCCCGACAACTAAATCGGTAATTTCTTGAATCCCCGCTTTGAAGGTGGCATATTTGAACTCAGCGCGAGGGTCACGTCCGGGTTTTTCGAGTTCGCCGATGATATCGCGAAGCGTGGGTTCGCCGATCGCGTCCGTGATATATTTCTTGAGATCTACTTGTTTGAGTTGTGTACCTAGCCTAGTTGGCTCTGTCAGCGGGATGTTGACATCTTTGGCGATCGCGGCCAGAATCGGGTAACTTTCAGGGTGGACGGCGGTATTGTCGAGGGGATTTTCACCGTCGCGGATGCGGAGGAAACCAGCCGCCTGTTCGTAAGCTTTCGGCCCTAGCTTGGCTACTTTGAGCAGTTGTTTGCGGTTTTTAAAAGCTCCATGCTCGTTCCGATAGGCGATAATATTGTTAGCAACTACGGGACTTAAACCGGATACAAATGCGAGTAATTCTTTTGACGCAGTATTGAGATCGACGCCGACATAGTTGACACAACTTTCCACAGTATCATCGAGTTTTTTCCTGAGTAACTTTTGGTCTACATCGTGCTGATATTGCCCGACACCGATCGATTTGGGATCGATTTTTACTAGTTCGGCGAGTGGATCTTGTAAGCGGCGACCGATACTAATTGCCCCGCGCACTGTAATGTCCAGATCGGGAAATTCTGAAATCGCGACATCACTCGCTGAATAAATCGATGCGCCCGATTCATTGACCATCACTTTAATCGGCTTTGGTTCGACATCTGCCAAAAGTTCGATCACAAATTGGTCAGTTTCGCGGCCAGCGGTACCATTACCGATCGCAATTAATTGGATATTATATTTTTTGATAAACTGCTTAATAGTATTCGCAGCCTGTTGACGTTGGTTTGCTGCCTGATGGGGGAAAACTGCCTCATAAGCCAAGTATTTACCAGTCTCCGATAATACTGCCACCTTACAACCACTGCGGAATCCTGGATCGATCGCCAGTGTCGGTTTCATCCCCGCCGGAGCCGATAATAATAGCTCGCGAAGATTGGTTTCAAAGTTAGAAATCGAACCGATATCTGCTTGCAATTTACACTCAGATCGAACTTCATTGACTAGCGATGTCTTCATCAACCGATTGAAAGCATCTTTGATCATCGACTGATAAAACGATCGAATCGCAGGTATTTTAGTCTTAATCTCTTGCGTAGCTAAATACTCACAGATATCATCTTCATCAAATTCTAATTCTAAACTCAACACTTTTTCGGTTTCGCCACGAAATAGAGCCAGTAAATTATGTGGTGCAACTTTACTAACTGGTGCAGAATACTTTCGGTACATCTCAAACTTAGTCGAGCCTTCAGCCACATCATCTTTAATCTTGGATCTAAACTGACCTTCAGATTGAATATACTCGCGAATATAAGCCCGTAAATTAGCTTTATCAGCGATCGATTCAGCGATAATATCAGCAGCACCAGCCAAAGCGTCGGCGGCTGTCTTGACACCTTTTTCTTCGTCGATATATTTAGCTGCTTCTGGCTCTAATTCTATGGGCTGGGCACTGGCATTATTTAAAGAGCGAATTAATTCAGCTAACGGCTCTAAGCCTTTTTCTCTAGCAATTGTCGCTCTTGTGCGTCGTTTGGGTTTGTATGGTAGATACAGATCTTCTAACTCTGTCTTTAATAAACAGTTCTCGATCTTCGATCTCAGTTCTGGAGTTAGTTTATCTTGAGACTCGATCGAACTCAGAATACTTTCTTTCCGCGCCGCTAGTTCTGTTAGATATGTGAATCGTTCTTCTAGTTCGCGTAAGACGATTTCATTCATCTCATCCGTTCGCTCTTTCCGATATCTGGCAATAAACGGAATCGTGCCTCCTTCGGCAAATAAATCTAGAACATTTTGGACGATGTTGGGATTTAAGTCGAGTTCGGCAGCAATTTGAGTGCGGATGTCTAACATGGAAGATTATTAATATGGAAAAGGTTTAAAATTTAAATAGAGGTCAACGATCTCTCTGCCATCAAAACCATACTAACATTATAATTATGAGCTATGAAAGTTATTGGAACTTTTACCAAGTATCAATTTAACTAGAGCGGTGCAGAGAGAAACATGATAATTGCCAAATATTTATAAAATAGTTGAAGACAAGTTTCTGATTGAGCCGATGTCGAACTGAAATTAGACATTAATTAGCTGAATACCATTGTAGCCGACTTATTTTAGACCACGGTCGGTTAAAGATTTGATCGCCATCGATCGATCGGGATGATAGCTCTTAGCATTCGATCGGATCTATTAGGCCCAAAACCTTGTTTAACAAACGCACTAGGATGTTTGTGGGATAGTTGGGTTTCGCTATTGCTCTACCCAACCTACAATCTTTCTGAGTTATCCTACTTTACTCAAGATTTGAGCAACGACGGTCATCGTTTGCTCGTAAAGTAGATCCCGACTCCAGCGTTGAAGATACTCAGCGAGTAAATCTTCCGCACTGCGCTCGGCGAGGGAAGTTACTTCCTCCACCCGTGCGGTTTGGGTACCACCGCGCATTTCCATCTGCATACAACCAGCTACTTCCGAACAGAGGACGGTGATGCAGTTGGCTTTCGGATTGGTAGAATTGAGCCGGACACCCATCAGATCGCCAGGAATTTCGCCAGGATCGGCAGTGGGCATTCCGGCTAGCTCGGTATGAATCTTCCGGCCGTCAGGAGCGACAAAATCCACCTCGCGCAAGTCATAATCGCCGCCAGTATGCTTGTAGCTGATGGGTTGCCATTGGAGGCGACTGGAGAGCCAACCGAGAAACATAATTGCTTGAGCCGGATTGCCTAATTCATAATTGACATCGACTCGATCGATTTCGGTGATATCTTTGCGACGAGCAGGGGGATCGAAGGCTTCGGCGGTGAGTTCTTGCCAGCCCGCAATCCTGCGCCAGTTGAGGTCGATCGTGGGAATACCCCGATCGAGAATCTCGTGCAGCTTTAATAATTCAGCTTCAGGAGTCGTAAAATCCGAAGAATCAAAGATCGCTGAATGCGCTGTCTGAGCTAGTTGGAGAAATAGTGGTTGGGTGGGATTGGGCGTATCTTTCCACCACAAGAAGCGGGGGAGGTCGGGCACGGCGAGATTGGCGATGCTCTCGCTATTGCGCTCTAAGGCGTCTGGAGTGGCGCGCAAGGTCACGTATTCGCTACAAACGAGGGAATGCAGGTATTGCTTCTTCATGGGGCAATAGACGGACACTTGGGCGGTCACGCCCGTATCTTCACCCATCACCGGACAGAGGGTCACAATCCGCCGAGGGTTGGTATTGGCGATCGCATCGGTAACTATGTAGCCGCGATTATTCACATCTTTTTCGATGGCGAGGGAGTGTGTATCGTGATTCACCGTAATCCGATCGTGATAAGCGGTCTGGATTTTGCTCAGTGTCTCGCGATCGAGTTTCCCAGTCCGTTGCAGTTGATAAGCAGTTTGGGCAGATTTAATCGCTTTGACTTGGGCGGGGCCAAAAATACCATCGATCGGGCCATTGTAGAAACCCAAGACCGCCAGCATGTGCTGGGTCGGTTCTGGCTCATACACCATCAAGGTAAAGGTACTAGCTTGAGTCGCGACGATCGCATCTTGAGTCTGACTTTCTGGTTGATAGTCTTTCCAGATTTGGCCTAATTCCTGCTCGATATCGGCGACCGAAACATCCTTCGGCGCGCGGAGGGAGACGACTGGGGGGGATTGGGTACTCATAAATTAGGCTTTAGGGATTGGCTTTAGGCTTCAGGGAAATCCCCTCCTGGGAGGGGTGCCCGTAGGGCGGGGTGGGTTCTAGAAACTACGCTTCACCGATTTAAGATCGATGCCACTTTCGGCCATCATCGTTGATCAGATCTTCTGCTGCTAGTGGCCCCCATGTCCCAGCTTCATACTGGGCGATCGAATCGGGATCGGTGTTGGCTTCCCAGTCAGAAAGGGCGGGGGTGACGATCCGCCAGGCTTCTTCAACTTCGTCGGAGCGGGTAAACAGGGTTTGGTCGCCGAGCATACAGTCGATCAATAACCTGTCGTATGCGTCAGAAGATTTGACGCCGAAGGCTTCCTGGTAGTTGAAGTCCATATTTTCTGTCCGAGTCCGGAGATCTGCTCCAGGCATTTTGGCTTCAAATTGGAGGGAGATCCCTTCGTTGGGATAAATCTGGATTGTGAGCAGATTGGGATTTGCTTGACGGGAGGCAGATTGGAAGATTAACCAGGGGACGGGTTTAAATTGAATCGTAATTTCAGAAACCTTTTTCGGTAGCCGTTTTCCTGTCCGCAGGTAGAACGGCACGTCTTTCCACCGCCAATTATCGACCATGAATTTCATGGCGACAAAACAAGGATTGACAGAGCCTTCGGCTACGCCTGGTTCTTCCCGATAACCAGGGATTGGTTCGCCTTTCATCCAACCTGGCTTATATTGGCCGCGAATAGCCGATCGATTAAGATTATTGACATCCGCTAGGCGAGTAGCTTCGAGCACTTTGACTTTTTCGGTACGAATCGAATCTGCATCGAGGGCGTTGGGTGGTTCCATCGCTGTGAGACAAAACACTTGCATCAAATGGTTTTGGAGCATATCGCGCAATGCACCAGCGGATTCGTAATAACCCGCCCGATCTTCGACACCGACGGTTTCCGCGACGGTGATCTGGACATTATCAATGTAATTGCGATTCCAGAGCGGTTCAAAGATCGCATTGGCAAATCGCAACACCATCAAGTTTTGGACGGTTTCTTTGCCCAGATAATGGTCGATCCGGTAAACTTGTTGCTCTTGACAATGCTGGCGGACAACGCGGTTTAATACTCGGGCTGAGGCGAGATCGCGCCCGAAGGGTTTTTCGATGACGAGGCGATGTTTTTGGACATCATTTAACATCCCTGCGCTACCAAGCTGCTTAATCGCTTCGGGGAAAAAGTTGGGAGCGACGGAGAGATAAAAGACGCGATTGCCCATAGTCCGGCGATCGGTATCGAGTTCGCCGAGGAGGGTTTTGAGTTTGAGGTAGCTTTCGGGTTTGTCGATGTCGCCAGGGCAATAGTAGAGTCCTTTGGCGAATTCTTCCCAGGCGGCTTCATCTTGGATGCCGTTACCAAATTCGATGATGCCTTGTTTGGAGTGTTCGCGGAAGTATTCGTTAGTCCATTCGCGGCGGGCGACACCGACGATGGTGATTTCGGGTGGAAGGCGGCGATCGAGTCGCATTTGATATAATGCGGGGATCAGTTTGCGGTGGGTGAGGTCGCCGGATGCACCGAAGATGGTCAGGATTTGGGGTTCGGGGACGCGTTCTTGTCTGAGTCCGAGGCGGAAGGGGTTTTCTAGTAGATCGATCATTACT
>NZ_JANNDR010000029.1:0-4623 GCF_031378165.1 Chamaesiphon sp. OTE_75_metabat_556 | reverse complement strand
ATTCGCGACCCTCATGGCAAAATTACTGAGTACAAAGTCAATATTCCAGCATGGGAAGAATGGCTTATTAGCAACAGCTTTGGGGCTTGAGGTGTGATGGCAGAAAATGGTCAAAGAATTATGTTAAAGTCCAAGGTATAGGAATCGAACCTGTCTAGAGCTTCCGCTCGCGGATTATGAGTCCATCAATTTCAATTCTATTCAAACCTATTACCAGATTCAACGATCGCCAAGACCTAGTGCCAGTAATCTTTAGCCACTTTCCTAATTTTGTAGATTGTGCGAAAATTGTAAAACTAGAAGAGTTTTATTAGGCATGGATTAGGCATGGATTTTCAAGATGTAGATCGAGCAATCGAGCGCGCAAATGCCAAAAAGGAGATCGTCGGACTACCGATTAGAATCGTTCGGCAGAGAGCAAAACTATATCTGCGCGGGACTTTTCCCTCTAAGACTGATGGACAGCCCTCTCAATGTCGATATCCGCTCTATTGAGATGCTAGTGTTCATTTAATCTCGATTGCCGTAACTAAGGCACGCGAAATTGGGCTAAAGTTGGCTTTAGGAGAATTCAAGTGGGAAATAGAGCAGCCGATTGCCGCTTCTAGACTCAATGACAATAACTATCATGAGTTAGTCGTCAGAGCCAATAAAACCAATCGTACCCGTGTCACTTATCCCTACCCAGTTGAATGGTTTGATCGGTTTGAGTTATCCCAATTTACAGTTCCGACCAATACTTCGAGTACTGCTAGAGGTCAAGGCTACATCCCTACCCGTCAATTCAAACGGTTGGGGTTAGAGATTGAATGCTATACGCTTAGACACTTTCACGCGATTCAGCTCATTCTAGGCGGGATTGATAGTGCGACTGCTGCTAAATGGATGGGTCACAGTCAGTTAATGTTCGATCGAGTCTATTTACATTGGATGGACGAGCGGCACCATCGCAAGTTATTCGATCGCCTGGTGGATAAGTAAATAACTGATACTTAATCATAAGCAGCAGATTAAGTCTACAACAGGTAGCTTACTTAGGAATAAGGATTAAATAAAGTACAAAACTGGTAAGAAGACAAAGTAGAGTAGAGAAGTAGTCGAGCAGAGGAAGTAAGAACTTGGAAACATCCCAAATTTCAAGCAGTGAAGAACAGATGAAATCATATTATGAGTCCCTGTCAGAGAAAGATCGGCGGAGATATGCAGCGATGGAAGCAAACAAACGGGGATACGGTTGGCTAGAACAGATAGGTTTATTGTTGGGATGCAATTACAGAACCATTAGGAAAGGAATAAGGGAGCTAAAACAACCAAGTTTGCTCAACAGTCCCAGCATTCGTCGTCCAGGAGGGGGTAGAAAAAAAGCCATTGAGACAATTTCAGGCATCAACGAAGCATTTCTAGGCGTAATTGAAAATTATACAGCAGGTTCGTTCACCAATGAACCAGCAGCTAAAGTGGACGAACTTAACCCGTCAACAAATAGCTAATTTATTAGAGCTTGTTCGAGAGTCAAGTATTGGTGACAAGCCAAGTACTTGACTAACTCGTCGATCGGTAAAGACTCAAGAGATCGGAGTCGAGAACGTATACACTCATTGAGGTCTCTCGGTGGTATCGTTGGCGTAGCCGCGCCGCAAGGTAATCGCGTTCTGATAGACGTTCACTTCGGAGAGAAAGTCATCAAAGGTCGGTTTGCAAACTAGAGCGCGGCTATTTGCTTGTAGATCTGGTGCTATGTTTCGTCACTTTCTGGCACGATAATGTCCCTTATCATGAGTTTGTAGTGTTGTAATCTTGAGTAACTAAGGAGAAAAGGGGAAAGGGGAAGGGGGAATCATGATTGACAAGGTAATGCGATTGCATTACTCTATAGCTAGAGTTTACCCTATCAGTTGAGAAGTTGCTATGGCTACACCATCAACCCCCTGCTCGGAATCTACTTTAACCGATCGCTATCAAACGACCGTTCCCGATCCAATTCGCAAAGTACTAGGCTTGAATAAGCGCGATCGCATCTCCTATACCATTGGGCCTGATGGGCAAGTTACGATCTCGCGGGCGGAGGATGAAAATAACGATCCGCTGTTAGGACAGTTTCTAAATTTTCTAGCTACAGATATCCAAGCCAATCCCCAGCATGTGCGACAGGTTAGTTCCGATTTGGTCGGTCGGATTCGATCGTTAGTCGGTAATATCGATCTCGATCTGGATGCACCAATGACGGCTGAAGATGAATGAACGAACCCGAACCGCAGCCGCTAGTAATTAATGAATGGACTATATTTGCTCACGATCTGTTTCTCTTGCAGGTTGAACAACTCTTAACCCAAGTTGCAAATCTGCGGCTGAAGTATCCACAGGACTATCACAAGAAAAATGCGACCAAGCGGTTAGCAGCAATTGCCAAGTTAGCCTTTGATGTTATTCCTCAAGATCCGACTCTACCAGTATATCGACAGGGTGCGACCCTGGGAGACGATCGCAAACATTGGTTTTTAGCTCAGTTTTTCCAGCAGTATCGGTTGTTCTTTCGATATCATCAAGACAGTAAAATTATCGTCTACGCTTGGGTTAATGATGAGGACACCAAACGCGCTTATGATAGTAATACTGATGCCTATCTAGTTTTCAAGAAGATGCTGGATCGCGGTCATCCTCCAGATGATTGGGATGAATTATTGGCAGTGGTAAAAGGTGAAATCGATCGCCTGGATCGAGTTAATCTAGAAATGTAATGTTAGCTTTTGACAGGAGGATCGAACCAATGCAAAAACTGAGAACCCTGGATGAAGTTACTGAAGGCTATTTCCGCTTTACAGCGATCCCGATCGCACGCTTAGATAGATGTAAATTGGAGTTTTAATTATGCAATTACTAGACAATAGTCCAGAAACTCAAACATCAGTATCGCTCAATGTGATCGATCGCTTGCTCCGGGTCACACCGGAGCAGTTCGAGATTTTGTGCGAACTCAACCCAGGCCGATCGCTAGAGTTAACTAAGGACGGAGAATTAGAAATCATGGCACCAACTGGGGGAGAGAGTAGTAGGACAGAATCAAAGTTAATTACTCGACTGACTAACTGGAGCGAACAAACTGGGCTGGGAGAAACTTTCAGCTCTTCAGGTGCATTTATATTGCCCAATGGTGCGGAGCGATGTCCTGATGCGTCTTGGGTAGAGCGATCGCGGTGGTCGTCTTTGACACCCGAACAGCGGAAGAAATTCATTCCTCTAGCTCCCGATTTTGTGATCGAGCTGCGATCTGATACCGATCGTCTGTCAAAGCTGCAAGAAAAGATGTTAGAGTACCGCGACAATGGTGTGCGTTTGGGCTGGCTCATCGATCCGCAAAAGCAACAGGTCGAGATTTACCGTCTGGGGCAGGATGTAGAGATTCTGGCAGCTCCTGAAACCCTACTAGGTGAGGATGTGCTTCCTGGTTTTGTGCTGGATCTGCGATCAATTTTTTAGTTCGCACTCAGATAAAGATGGCAATCAACCTACCCACAATTAAAATTGTTCGCACCACTCCCCCAAATATTGGTGGTGAAGTTGCTGCTGTAGAACAGCGGTTGACTGTCAAACCAGTCGCATCAGGGGTCTGGGATGAATTTCTCCAACTGCAAATTTCCCCAGCGACACGGAGATCCTATGCAGCGGGACTTAGAGACTTTTTCCAGCGGGAATTCCAAGTATCGGTTTCGCCAGAGACGATTTTAGCTTTTCTTCAACTCCCTGAACATGATGCCATCGGTCATGTGATTGCCTATCGGGGACATTTGCTCTCCGCTGGGTTGTCGGCGGGGACTGTGAATGCGCGGTTGGCGGCATTGAAGTCGTTTGTCACTCATGCTGCCAAGCGGAAATTATGTGCGTTTAGATTGGACGATATTAAGTCAGTCAAGGCGCAGACTTACAAGGATACGAGGGGGATCTCGATCGACCAATTTCAGTTGTTAATCGATGGGATCGAGCGAACGACAGTCATGGGTAAACGGGATTATGCGATGCTGCGGCTGCGCTGGGATAATGCTCTCAGACGTGCTGAGGTATGTGGACTAGATCGAGCTGATTTTCACGCTGGTGAAGCAAGGCTGTATCTCAAAGGCAAAGGGAGAATCGATAAAGAACCGATCGATCTAGCTCCAGCAACAGTCGAGGCGATCTCCGATTGGTTGGCGAGTATGGGCGAAAGTAGAAGTCCGGCTCTATTTGTTTCTAGTCGGGATACCAGGTTGAGTGTAGACAGGCTGTATCAAATCGTGGGAGGACTGGCGGCAGCGGCGGGGATCGATCGAGTGGTGAGTCCGCATAAGATTCGACACTCTAGTATTACGGCATTACTCGATCTTAATGGTGGGGATGTGCGCTCGGCTCAGGCTCATAGTCGGCATCAAAACTTGTCTACTTTGATTCGCTATGATGATGGGCGGCAGCAATTGCAGGGTAAGGCGGCGAAGACATTGGCTGATGCAATTTGGCTAAAAGTGCCCAACGCGCCAAATTTGTACATTTAGCCAATAAACCATTAAATTACTCTGTAATATAAAGCTGGGTGATCTCCTCGATGAAGTTTGGTTTCTCTAGATTTTCTGGGAGTGCAGAAAGTATACTTTC
>NZ_JANNDR010000017.1:0-12750 GCF_031378165.1 Chamaesiphon sp. OTE_75_metabat_556 | reverse complement strand
GTAGCCGTCGCGGTGACGATGTTCTCGGCACTATTCGCTCAAGCAGGTTGCGGTGGTACCTATGCGATCGTACCGTTGATTAAGAAAGAAATTACCGGACAAGTCGCGGGGAATGTCGGTGCTTATGGTAACTTTGGCGGTGTCGTCTATCTGACTATTTTCAGCTTAACTGACGCCCCAACTTTATTTGCGGCCATGGGTATCGGTGCTTTGGTCTGTGCTTTTATGTGTGCTTTCTTCCTCAAAGAACCTCAAAACTCGTTTGGGCTAGACAACGTCCCGGAGGCTAGAACCGCTGGCGTTGCAACTGATGCTAGCGGTGAATTAGGCTAATTGATCGATTTGATTCGATCGAGCGCAACATTTCTGAGGTTGAGTGGATTTTGCGCCACTCAACCTCGTTGTATTTTTAGTATCCGCAAACACAGAACATTCGAGCTAAAATCGGTACCTTGCAGATCCATCGTAAATCAAATCCGATCGATACACTTCTTAACCTCTGTCAATCCTCCCCACTCCCCACTCCTGACTTATGACTGAGACAACCAAAACACTTTGCCCCTACTGTGGTGTCGGCTGTGGGTTGGAAGCATCGCCACCTGCAATTCCTGGGAAATCAGTGCATCGGGATAGTAGTGGCGTACCGATTTGGAAAGTGATGGGCGACAGGTCGCATCCATCTAGTCAGGGGATGGTCTGCGTCAAAGGGGCGACGATTAGCGAGTCACTGTATAAAGATCGGTTGCAATACCCGATGGTCAGAGATAGTTTAGACCAACCATTTAAACGGGCGACGTGGGAAGAAGCCTATAGTCGGATTGTCAGTCGGATGGAAACGGTGCTGGATACTCAGGGTGCCGATGCCATCTGTATGTATGGTTCGGGACAATTTCAGACCGAAGATTACTATACCGCCCAGAAACTTTTGAAGGGTTGTTTGGGGACGAATAATTTTGATGCCAATTCTAGACTGTGCATGTCTTCGGCGGTATCTGGTTACATTCAAAGCTTTGGTGCTGATGGCCCGCCTTGTTGCTATGACGACATCGAAAAAACTGATTTTGCCTTCTTAATTGGGACGAATACCGCCGAGTGTCACCCGATTATTTTCAACCGCCTGCGGAAATATCACAAACAACACGATCGCGTCAAAATGGTCGTAGTCGATCCGCGTCGGACTGCGACTGCTGAAGCGGCAGATATCCATCTGGCGATTACGCCCGGTACGGATATCGATTTATTAAACGGGATTGCTTATTTACTCCTGCGCGCGGGGAAGGTAGACCAACAGTTCATCGAATCTTGTACGAGTAATTTCGCGGCCTTCGCTGACATCCTCCAACATTATCCCCCCCATATCGTCGCTGCTAAATGTGGCATCTCCCAAGCAGATCTCGAACAAACGGCCAAATGGTGGGGCGCATCCAAGAATGTCCTGTCCTTCTGGTCGATGGGGGTTAACCAGTCCAGCGAGGGTACCGCCAAAGTCCGGCACATTATCAACCTCCATCTGATGACTGGGCAAATTGGCAGACCGGGCGCGGGACCATTTTCCCTCACCGGACAGCCCAATGCGATGGGCGGCCGCGAAGCTGGCGGACTCGCGCACATCCTCCCTGGTTATCGCTTGGTCAAAAATCCCGCCCAACGTGCCGAAATCGAAAAATTATGGAATTTGCCGGAGGGCAGAATCTCCCCGAATACGGGTAAAACTGCGTGGGAAATGATTACAGGGCTGGAAACCGGAGCAGTCGGCTTGCTGTGGGTAGTCGCGACCAATCCGGCCGTCAGTATGCCAGATATCCAGCGGACGAAAGCCGCCTTACGGAGATCGCCATTTACGATCCATCAGGATGCCTACTATCCGACCGAAACAGCTAAATACGCCCACGTCCTCCTCCCCGCCGCCCAGTGGAGTGAAAAAACGGGTGTGATGACCAATTCCGAGCGGACAGTCACCCTCTGTCCCGCCTTTAGAACACCACCGGGCGAGGCCAAAGCCGATTGGGAAGTCTTTGCGGAAGTCGGGCGGAGACTGGGATTTGCAGAAGCATTCTGGTTTAAAAATAGTGCTGATGTCTATGCCGAATTTGCACTACTCAGCGCGGGTCGTCCCTGCGATGTGACCGGACTGAGCCATCAATACCTCAAAGACAATGGCCCCACTCAGTGGCCGCACCCCACCGGCTGCAAAACGCAGTATGGCAAGCGACTATATACCAATCTCTCCTTCCATCACCCTGACAAACGCGCCAAATTTGCTGCCTGCCACTCCAAAGGACTCGCCGAACCACCCAGCCCAGATTATCCATTTGTGTTGACTACGGGGCGGTTATACGGGCACTGGCATACGATGACTCGCACCGGACGCATCCCCAAGATTCAGCAGATGCACCCCGAACCCTTTATCGAGATTCATCCCCGCGATGCGGCGCGGTTGCAGATCGAAACTGGTGAAATGGTCGAAATTCGATCGCGTCGCGGTACTGGTAGATTTCCGGCACTAGTGACGGCGGCGATCGATCGGGGGACGGTGTTCGTACCGATGCACTGGGGTGAATTGTGGGCTAAAGATGCCGAGGCAAATCTGTTTACGCACGATGCCGCTTGTCCCGATTCCTTGCAACCAGAACTCAAGGCGTGTGCGGTGCAATTGGTACCAGTCAAATCGATCATACCAGCTTCATCAATTCCATTCGGCGTGCCAAGTAAAGTATCGAGCAAATTGCAGGTTTATGGCTAAGAGCCTGTTTGAAAAGACTGTGGATCGATAGCATCAACCCACCCCTACAGATTTTTATTCGATCGATGAATCAACACTGTGCTAAGGAATCAACTTCCGTTGCAGTGCCACAATCGCCGCTTGAGTGCGATCGCTGACATTTAACTTTTGTAAGATCGCATGAACGTGAACTCGTACCGTACCAGTAGTAATAAACAGCACCCCAGCAATCTGTTGATTGGTTCGCCCCTCAGTAATCAGTGCTAACACTTCCAATTCACGTTTAGTTAACTGAAACTCCTCAATTAACGGCGAAGTCCGATCGATTCTACCGAGTGCCGTCGAGATTTGCTCGCTGGCATTTCGATCCCACCATGTAGCACCGACTGAGAGCGATCGAATTGCCAAGATCAATTTTTCGGCATCGATACCTTTGCAACAATAGCCTTTGGCACCAGCTTCAATCATTTTGAAGACGATATCTTGATCTGGATGAGAAGTTAACACGAGGATCGGCAATTTGGGGTGCGATTTTTGCAGTTGCTGACATGTTTCTAGCCCATTCAAACCAGGTAAAAGCAGATCGAGAATCGCCACATCGACAGTTTGCTGATTGACTAAATCGATCGCGGTTTCACCATCTGCTGCTTCGAGCACCAGCTCGATCTTTGGTTCTTGGCGCAGACAAGTTGCCAATCCCAACCGAAATAATTCATCATCTTCAACTAGTAGTAGTTTCAATAAATCGGACATCCTCTAAATTTTCGGTAGGTAAACTAAAACAAAACTTGGCACCTTGGAAAGACACTGATTCCGCCCAGATTTTTCCGCTATGTGCTTCAACGATCTGGCGAGATAAATATAAGCCCAATCCAGATCCCTGTAATTGTTTTTGAGATGTATAAAATCGATCAAATAAGAATGGTAAATCGACTGGATTTATGCCCCGACCCCGATCGAGCACTTGGACGATATATTGCCGATCGTGAACTTGGATGGTGATATCGATCTGTCGATTGCGGGGTGAATGATAAATCGCATTACTCAGCAAATTACTAAATACTCTACTCAATTGTAGTCGATCTCCCATTAATTGTGGCGGTTGAGTTGCGGAAAGATCGCAATGGAGATTGAGATTAATCTGACGTTCCAATCCTAAAATTACCATATAATCGATCGTTTCTTGCGCGAGCGCGCACAAATCGATCGGTTGGTAGTGCAATATCAATCCTTGAGCATCATTGCGATAGATGTCTAGTAATGTTTCTACTAGTTGTATCGATCTGGATTGAGATCGAGACATCATATCCAATACTTGTAATTGCTTGGCAGTAACCGCCCCAAACTTTTCTTGCTGAAAGTATTTTATTGTCTGAATTGCTCCGAGTAATGGAGTTTTGAGATCGTGGGTTAGGGTATAAACAAAATCCTGGTGGATGCGATCGATCTGGATATGTGCGGATATTTTTGCTTTGTATCGATCGATTTCTTCTTTTTGGCGATAAGTTTTTTCTAGATGTTCGAGGCTACTCTTAATCAACCAGTTAGCTATGAATAAGATAATTACTACGTTTAATTTATTGACGAAGATTGGGATAGGTAATTCATGAATATTCAATAAACTGTAGTCTGTTATTGCATGAACAATAAGATCGATCAATGTGAAAAATATCCCGATTTTGGTGACAATTGATGTCTCGGAGATAATCTTTGCTGTAGATGTATGGCAGCTAGTGAGATCGCAGGCAGTCAATAACATTGGGATAAAATATAGATGTCCGAAGACATATTCGGCCGGTGCCATGACTTCCAGTAAGAAAATCAGCCCACAAAATATTCCGACCCACATCCTCGTTTTAAAAAAAGAGATTGCCATAATAATACCTAGATCGAGATGTTGGCTGGCAAGAAATCAGGTGAGTATCCTAAACGATCGATATATATCGACTGAAATAAATTAATACTAAACACTACTCTATACCTTGTCAATGTCGATTCGATCGACATAGGATTGAGAAAACCCCGCATGATTTCCTATGTCCCAGATCGTTGATACTCTGCTTGGCACGCAAGAATTAGAGATTTTTATTACTGCGATCCAGATCACTGGTTTAGATAAAACACTAGATCGGATTAGTAATTACACAATATTTGCACCGAACAATCGAGCATTTACTCGATTGTCAAAGCTCACATTACAAAGTTTATCACAAAATGTTTCATTATTAATTACAACGCTGAGCAACCATATTATATATGGCCAGTTGAGACACCAAGATTTATTGAAAATGTACGATCTCGGTAACCGCACGATTGTCCGAACATCGATCGATGGCTTGCGGCTGACGATCGATCTCAACGATGGCATCGCGATCGATAAATCTAGCGTGCTATCGGTAGGTAAATCGACTGACAAAGCGATCGTGTATTCGATCGATCGGGTAATTATGACCGCCAGCGCATAACAGTGGCTAGTATCGATCGGCATAACCTCAAGATTCTGCACTCAAAATTTTGTGACCAATAGATAGTAAGTATTGCCAATAGTCGATCTAACTAATCTCAACAATTCATATATATTAACTCATCTAATTTCAGCGTTGCTGAATTAAAATATGACTAGAACAACTACGATCCAATGTCCTAAATGCAAATCGGAACGTATTCGTAAAAATGGGATGAACAAAGGCAAACAGAATCATGTCTGTGTTGATTGTGGGCGTCAATTTATCACTCAAAAGAACCGACACCGAGGCTATAGTGACGAGATCGTCCAAAAATGTCTGTCGATGTATGCTAACGGCATGGGATTTCGAGCAATTGAAAGGAGTGAAGGCATACACCACACTAGCATCATCAATTGGGTCAAGCAAGCAAATGAAAGATCGACAGAGGCTGACTACAGCCCAGAACCAGTATTCAAGGTAGAGGAACTCGATGAGCTAGAAACGTTGGTGATGTCAAAATAAATCTGACTCTGAATTGACGCGATTTACTGCGATATTGCGCCGCTTCCCGCTCCCCGCTCAAATCTTTTATCTCATCCTATGGCTAACATTCTAACTACTATTTTCGGTACTAGAGAACTTTCGATTTTTAGTACTGCCCTCAAAATTACCGATTTCGATAAAATTCTAGCTGAACAATGTGACTTTACGATCTTTGCACCTAATAATCTGGCATTCGCGCAGTTGTCCAAAGTCCATCTCCGGATTCTGACAGATGATCTGAGGTTATTGACAGAAATTGTGAGTCTTCACATCGTACCCGCTCGACTGGGATATCGAGAATTATTGAAAATGTGTAAACCAGGCGATCGCGGGGTGAGTGTCACATCGATCGATAGTTCGCAAATTCAGATCGATTTAACCGATGGGATCGAGATTGGTGGAGCTACGGTACTATCGACTGACGTGACCCCCTGCAATGGGATCTTGCACATGATCGATCGAGTATTAATGCCAGATCCAGTCGATCAAATCGATCGATCGACACCACCGATCGATCGGCAGGAAGTTTTAGGCTGAAGCTTCTTTGACTAATACATAGGGTTGGACGATCGTAGCTTGAAATTTCTGCTGGGGATTGGCATTCCATCTGCTCAAAATTTCTGGAGATGGCTTGACCAAAAGTTGCTCGCCGATCCAATGTTGTACCGATTGAGTATTGTCACTGGCAATCGCTACCGCCACATCTAATAAATCCAGATCGGGATTTACCAAGATCACGGCATCTTTTTGGATGTGTGGCTTCAACCACTCTAATTCGGCTTCATCAATTAGTTCGGCCAATTGCTCCCGTAAATTTTCCATGCGTGCGATCTGATGATATTTGTCTGGTTGATTTTGACACTCCTCTGCCTGAAGGCAAGAGGATTCTTGGATCTACGAACGACTTTAAAATTCACTATCCTTGCGGCAGTGCTTAAACCTTTCAACCGTGCCAAAGCACCTGCTTGGTTTCGTTCCATGGTCGGGTTCCCCGACCGGACGAACTCCGCAATTGACGAGCCTAACTTAGCGAATCCCAGAGAGTCGATCTCCCCAAGCGTACTAGAATACGATCTAGCGTTTAGGCGTGCCCCGCCTTACGTTTTCGGTCTTAAATATTTGGTTCTCTGGTGGTGGGATGTTATTTTTTAACCCCTAGCTGTTTAAAGAGTTGTCGCCGCTCCTGCTCAAAATATTGCGGAGTCGTCTCGGACGGGTTTACCGTCCATGAGAACGACCCAAGCATACGCCTAAAAGTGTGTCTGAGTCCCTGTTTCACGATGGCGCGGGAGTTTAACCCTAGCTGTTCTATTTTACCAGAACCTGATACTAGTGCCTAGTCGCAGCGCATACTGCGTTCGCTTTGTTTGCGCCTAAAAAGCCGTCTTGAAGCGCAACAGTCCGTTGAGGGGTTCCCCCGAATAAGGACTGTTGTAAGAAAGACGGGGTTTTTACCCATTAACTGATAGATTGAGGAGTTCGATCGCTGCTTTTCGCTGCCGATCCCAGAGATAATTTAGTCCGCGACTCGTTACTATATATGGGCGAACAGCGCAACCCATCCCCATTGAAGGCTCTACCTGGCCAGTACCATCATTGACGATCGATGGGTGTGGCTGAGTATTTTTGCACATTTTGGATTTTGAATTTCGATTTTAGTTGCCCGTCTGAGAACGTAGATCTACACTCGATCGAAAATAGGTAGGTTTCTACTCGAAACTTTAGCAGCGGTGGATCTGTCTTAAACTATGCTGGAGGGATGAGCATGACATCAATGTCGAAAGTCTGCCTCGATCGTCTAATCGTCTATTGGTAAAATCATGAAAGCATCATCTTTTCTCGATATTATTCGCAGTCGCAAAATGGTGTCACTGCTGATATTGGGATTTGCATCGGGGTTGCCGGCACAAGCATTAGAAGGACCACTACAATTATGGCTCAAAGAGCAAAAAGTAGATCCACTCCAAATTACCGAAATTGGGGCAATGGCAACTTTTCCTTATGCCTGGAAATTTATATGGTCGCCATTTCTCGATCGATTTGTGCCACCTTTATTCGATCGATTGGGTCGGCGACAAAGCTGGTTATTATTGACTCAATCGATCTTAATTTTGTTGCTGCTGTTGATGTCTGCCCAAAATCCCAGCAATGGCAATCTCGGTGTATTTACAGCAATTGCGATCGCGATTGGATTTTTTAGTGCTTCTCAAGATATCGTTTCTGATGCTTACCGGACTGATGTGCTGGAGAAAAGAGAGACTGGCACGGGTGCAGCTTTATGGACGAATGGATTTCGGATCGCAGTCTTGATTGCTGGAAATTTAATTATCGGACTTGCGGATGAAAAGCAAGTCGGTCATTGGTCTTGGCCGCAAATTTATCTACTGATAGCTGGATTATTGGCACTGAGTACTGTCGTTTCACTCTGGGCACCAAAACCTACCAATGAGGAACGAAATACTGCCCCTACTTCCTTAAGTGATGCCGTGGTTTTACCATTCGAGGACTTTATCGATCGTAAAAAAATTGCTGGCGGTACGTTGATTTTAATGTTTATTTTGACTTATAAACTTGGCGACTACATGGTCAAATCTGTTGCCAAGCTATTCCTTAAAGACATCGGTTTTAGTGCGACAGATATTGGCAATACTGGTTCGATCGGGATTGTTGCCGCAATGCTGGGCGCAATTTTTGGCGGGTTGATTATGCTTAAAATTGGGATGAATCGATCGCTGTGGATTGCCGCGATCGGACTATCGATCGGCATTTTACCCTATGAATTGTTGGCACAGATCGCTCAACCCAATATTAATCTATTATTGTTTGCTGTCAGTGGGGAATCCTTTGCTGCTGGTTTAGAAGCCTCAGTATTTGTCGCTTTTATGATGAGCTTATGCAATCCTCGATTTTCGGCGACACAATTTGCCCTATTTTCTAGCTTTATGTTAGCTGGTAAAAGTTTGATTGTGTGGCCAATGGGCGGTATTTACCAAGGATTGGGTGGAAGTAACTTTTTCTGGATTAGTATTTTTGCCGCAGTTCCCAGTTTATTGCTGCTGTTATATGTGGCACCACTAAATATCAAAAAACTTTTGGTTTCTGGATCTCAGGCCCAAGAAAATAACGATCTCAATACAGCGATCGATCGATTTAGTCATGCGATCGATCTGGATACTCGTAATGGTATAGCTCTAACAGAACGTAGTCTACTTAGAGCTGAATTAGGCAAGAAAATCAGCGATCGTGGTGCTAGCTATCCCGAAGATATTTCGGCTAAAAAAATCGATTGTTATCAAGATGCGATTAGTTATTATCAAGGTGCAATTGAAGACTGCCATCGAGCGATTGAGATCGATACCACAACGAACCATCTGAGTGAAGAACTCATTAAAATTAAACAGGGCGCGAAAGAAAATCTCGATCGGGCAATTGAGATCACACCTAATCCTAAGCCCAATCTCTATAATGATCGCGCTACGATTAATTTTAATTTGGGGGATTTACAAATTGCGCTTGCTGACTCAGATCGATCGATCGATCTAGATGATAAAAACGCTAAATCTTATCTGATTCGTGGCAAAATTCGCGAGAGATTGGGAGATCGAGTTGGTGCGACTGCTGACTTAGATCGATCGATCGAACTCGATCCCAAACAACCCGATCTCGATCGAGATTTGAATAGTTGATGACGATTTGTGGTAGTTGAGATAGATTTACCTTGCTAATTTGGCAATTTGTCGATCGTGTTTGCGACAGATCGGCCATTGAGGATGGGACTACTTAACGATCTGTGAATTACCTGGGTTAAATATTGAGTTAAAATCAGCGGATCGACACCGAGATCTCCTCGCTCTCTAGCTACTAAAATTCCGGCTTGAGAGTGCCACCAAGCCGCAGTTGCGACAACTTCAGCAAGATTGATATCTAACCGACTGTCAGTGGCAATTAAGCCGCCAATTAATCCCGTCAATACATCGCCACTACCCCCTCTCGCTAGGGCTGGCGTACTTTCGGGAATAACGATCGATCGATCATCATCGGCGATGATAGTTCTCGCACCTTTGACTAACACAACTGCGCCGCTAGATTGTGATGCTGCACTAGCGGCGGCGAGTTTATTAGTGGTTGGAATCTTGGTAAATAGACGTTTGAATTCACCAATGTGTGGTGTTAAAATCGTTGGATATTTGCGACTAGATAGTGATGCTTCGGTGCCAAGTTTTGAGATGATATTCAGGGCATCGGCATCGAGGACGATCGGACAATTTGCAGCGAGAATTTGCTTGACGATCTTCGATGGTCGATCGGTCAAACCACAGCCACAAGCGATCGCTTGATACTTACTAAAATCTAGATCTGGTAGCGATTTAATCGTCCCAGCTTCGGTTTCTGGGCAACTGATAATTAAGGCTTCTGGTAAGTAATTTAATAATGTAGATTTGAGCGATTTGGGCACGGCGATCGATAACATACCCACCCCCGTCGCTCTGGCACCTAAGCCAGCTAAAATTGCGGCACCACTATATTGTTCCGAGCCAACTATCAGTAATAAATGACCCTGCTGATATTTGTGAGTAACAGGAGATCGATATAGTGGCAAATTGGCGATCGCCCGATCGGGCGTCATCCGCGTGATGGTAGGCAAATCCCCCAGGATATTGTAAATATCTGCTAGCGGTAAATCGAAATCGATTAATTCAGTTTCGCCGAGATAGGCGATCGCTTGTTCCTGAACAAAAGCTAATTTCCATAGCCCCAAACATAGCGTATATGTCGCTCTAATTGCCGTACCTAAAACATTTCCGGTATCGCCATGAATACCAGAAGGTAAATCGATGCTAACAATTGGTACTTTTAACTGATTAATTAACTCGATCGTCTCATAGAGATTACCAGCAATTTCACGATTTAAACCAAACCCAAATAAGCCATCGACGATCGCCTCACAATCGGCTAAACCTCGCGCATCATCGACAATTTTGACACCCAAACTCGAAACATAACAATAATGTTGATTGGTGAGTTCGCTCAGTTGCTCCGACGGCACATAGATTGCAACTTCATACCCCTGGAAATGCAACTCGCGGGCAACTACCAGCGCATCACCACCATTATGCCCCATCCCGACCGAGACCCCCACTCGCTGGGCATGGGGATATAAAACTTGAAATCGCCGCGCAATTAGTCCGCCGACCTTTTCCATCAATGCCGCAACCGGCATTCCCGCAGCAAATACCTTGCTTTCGATCTGCTGCATCTGTGCTGTGGACACCAGCAATCGATCCAATGATTGAGAGCGACTGAGCATTGTGCGATCGTGCGGCTGTTTACCGCTGCTAAATTTTTGAGTTCGCGATGGTTGCGCTGATTAGGCAATGCTAAGAAACGGCAACTTGCCGATACATATTCACGATCCGATCGACTACTTCTTCAATACTTAGATTATCACTGATAATTTCAACTGCGTCGTCCGCTTGTTTGAGCGGAGAAATTTCGCGAGTACTATCGATCGTATCCCGTGCGGCGATCGATTTTTCCAGTTCTGCCAAGCTGACCTCACCTTGCCCGCGATCACGCAAATCCTGTTGGCGTCGCCGCGCGCGTTCGGCTACCGATGCTGTCAAAAAAATCTTCACCTGCGCCTGGGGAAAAACATGGGTACACATATCTCGCCCTTCGGCGACGATGCCCCCTTGAGCACCAATTACCTGTTGTTGTTTGACTAATTCCGTTCTGACTACTCCGAGCTTGGCAATGGGCGAGACGGCACTCGACACTGCCTGCGTCCGAATCGCCTCAGTTACATCAAGGTTATTGACGACTACTCGTTCGCCCGCCAGCTCAATCTTAGCCTGACTTACCAACCTAGCAATATTTGACTCATCATCCAGGGCTAGCTGCTCCGCCAACACCAGCCAAGCGATCGCGCGGTACATTGCCCCCGTATCGAGAAACAATAGCCCTAATCGGGCAGCAACAAGCTTAGTAACTGTAGATTTCCCCGCACCTGCGGGGCCATCGATCGCGATAATTGGAAGTTGGGAGTTGGGAGTTGGGAGTTGGGAGGACATAGGATTCAGTTGATAGTTGATAGCGATTTGCGCACGCCTTTGTTTCCCGACGAGCGCAAATCAAGACAGTTGATAGCTACCGCCTCACAAACTCACCCCTAGCAGCCAATAACAATATTATCAATCAATCGCGTATTCTCGATACGTCCGGCGATCGCCAATAAAGCTGGCTGTTCGAGTATCTCGATCGATTCTAAAGTCTGCGGATCGACAAGCTCCAAGTATTCTAAGTCAAATTCTGGTAAGGTACTTAATTCTTTTTTAACCGCTGCGAAGATGCGCTGATGAGAAGACTCGCCCTGTGCGGCTAATTTCTGAGCTTGTTGCAAACTCCGATAAATTATCGCGGCCTGAAATCTACCCTGAGCAGACAGATATTGATTGCGAGAACTCAGTGCCAAACCAGACTCGGCGCGCAACGTCGGACAACCGACGATCTCGACCGGAAAATTCAGATCCGAGACAATCCGCCGGATAATTGCCAATTGCTGGGCATCTTTTTGGCCAAAATAAGCCCGATCTGGGCGCACGATATTAAGTAGTTTAGCCACGATTGTGGCCACACCCTGAAAATGTCCGCTGCGAGTTCGGCCGCACAGTCCAGTCATCATTGCTGGTGGTGGCAAGATCTGAGTTAGTACCTCTTTAATGCCCATACTCTCAGCCGTGGGTAAAAAGAGAGCATCGACTCCGGCAGTTTCACAAATAACTTGATCGATTTCGAGCTGACGCGGATAGCGATCGAGATCTTCATTTGGAGCAAATTGGAGCGGATTGACAAAAATACTCACCACCACCATCGCATTTTCCCGTCTGGCACGATCGATCAAGCTCTGATGTCCCAGATGCAAAGCTCCCATCGTCGGCACGAATCCCACGGACTTGCCGGCCTTCATCGCGGCCCGCGAATACGCGCGGATCTCATCCACTGTTTCAATCACGATCGGTTCGGACATTTGCTTGTGTC
>NZ_JANNDR010000016.1:0-11231 GCF_031378165.1 Chamaesiphon sp. OTE_75_metabat_556 | reverse complement strand
CGATGTCATCGGCGGTTATTTGACAGAGGTAAATGTCACTAGTCCCACGGGTATTCGCGAGATCGATCAATTGAACAATGTCAATTTAGGACAGCAAGTCATTGAGTGGCTGGCAACTCGGCACTAATTGGCGATCGATTTTACTGATTTTTGTGTTTACTCGTTGAGATTGATCGTCAAGATCCCATCGGTCATTTGCCCGATATTCATCCCATCTGGCGATACTAGCAGTGGTGGCGTATCGACGATCGCAAAGTCATATAAATGGGAAATTTCTTGAATTAATAACTTCATCCGATCGGAGTCAAAACTAAACAGCGGCGTTGGCAAAGTTGTCCCCGCCGTTAAGACATCTAAATTATCCATCACTCGCCATGATGCCTTCTCAAATTCAGCCGTACCTGCGAGTAGTTCACTCAAGCCTTTATTTAGGGGTAAACTCCAGACTTGATGCTGATATGGATTGCGGATATCGGCATCAATTAATAACACTCTTTGACCCAAACCGGCGATCGCGGCTGCTAGATTAGCCGCTTTTTGGGACTTTTCTTCATTCGGCACTGTACTAGTAATGGTAATAGTTTTGAGGATTTTTTTTGAGTTGGCAAATCTCAAGTTAAATTGAATAATTTGCGACATTTCTGTGGCCAGAGACTGACGCAACTCACTCACCGCAACTTCTAGTTTCGTTTGATTGACGCTACTATCATCACTAAAATAACCAGAGTTGGGATCTGGAATCTTGCCTACCAATCGATGTCTGAAGATCTGACTGATATCTTTAGAAGGTGCCTTTAATTTATCGGTCATTTCCAAAAAAGCGATCGCACTCGTCGCCAAGAAAGCTCCACCGATCAGGCTCATGCCACCAACTAGATACTTGATATTATTGTCTGGCCGATCGGGAACGCTTGCGCTATCGATGATGCGAGCATTTGATGTATGGTTATTTCTGGCTAGCTCTAATTCCTGAACCTTTTTTAAGAGATTCTGATATGTAGATTTAGACACTTCTAATTGTCGTTCTAATTGATTTTGGGTTTGCACCAACTGTGGCATGACCCGTACTCTTTGTTTGTAAGCATTTAGGGCATTTTGGAGCGATCCGACTTTTTTAAGCGCACCACTTCGCTGCACTTCTGATTGCAGTAATTCTTTGATGAGATTTTGCTTAGTGTCACTGACTCGTAGTGCTGCTGCTGGCAACTCAGTAGTACTACCAGTCGTGCTGAGAATTTGCTGTTTTAATAGTGCTGTCAATTTGACTTTCTTCTCTTCTAATCCGACGACAATAGGATTATTACTAGAAAATCGGCTATTTTCGACTGCTAATTGTCTTTCTGTATCTTGAATTTGAGTAATGATACCTTGAATGGCTGGCGATTGACTAGTCGCGCTAAATGTCATGGCATCTTGCGAATTGAGATTGATTTTCTGATGAAATTCTTGATTTTGAGCAGTGAGTTCTGCTAATTGTGATTTAGCTGTTGTAATTTCGGTTTCGAGATTGCTGATCTTGCTAACTGCTGTTTTGGATTCCTCTGCTAAATCTAGAACCTGATGTTGCTGTTTGAATTTACGGACGGCGATCTCTGCTCGCGCGAGAGCTTTTTGGGTTTGGGGTAACTGTCGCGACATAAATTGACTAGCTGCTTCGGCCTCAGCGCGATTGGCGAGCATATCACGTTCGATATAAAATTGCATGAGTGTGTTAACTACCTTAGCAGCTAACTGCGGATCGCGATCTTTATAACTTATTTGTAAAATATCGGCACCGCCAACTAGTTTAATTGCTAGTGCTGATTGAAATTCGGCAACTTTGAGCGGTTCGCCACGATCGTTTTTGAGCTTTAATTTGTCGCTCGTCTGCTGCAATAACACGCGAGCAGACATGAGTTCCATCTGAGTCGAGAGCGGATTTTGATTTGATACCAGTGGTTTCAAATCTCCTGAGTCACTACCTTCGACATTACTGGAGACTAGATTAGATCCAACTACTTTATAAGTGGAGTTTTTGAATAATAATCTTCCCTCAGCTTGATAAGTCGATTTTAGTAAGGATGCCGCCAATATTCCGAGCACGACTGTAGCTGTAAAAATGCTTAGTGCCGGCACCCATCTCCTTTTGACGATCGCCAGATAATCAATAAAGTTTAAGTCAATAGACTCTTTGGATTTTGGCAGGCTCTGCATGTAATCTATTATGAAAATCTCATTTAACTTACTATTATAACAACTATATTTCATTCACTAAATCCGTCAAACTGCCGACCGCAAAAGTAACTGCATGTCAAAAATATCACTGAAAATCCATCGAGCTACGTAAGTAATTAGCGATCGCCATGATGTCGATATCGACAAAAAATTGATATCATCTGAAGATATAAAAATAACCAATGGCCTAATTAATGTTAGTAACAGTCATGTCATTGTTAAAATTAGGTCGATCTCTTATGTCTCCATCTGGTCGCCAGATCTTTATCCCATGCCGATAGTTGCTCTCGATCGAGCGATCGCCGCCGCGCGCCAAGGTCAACCGATCGCTTTTCCTACCGATACCGTACCCGCCTTGGCCACGCTCCCCACCCATGCCGACGTAATCTTTCAAACCAAACAACGTAGTCACGATAAACCACTGATTTTGATGGCAAGTACGATTGCCGAGCTGTGGCAATTTACCCAGGGTACCGATCGCGAACTAGCAATTTGGCGATCGGTGGCCGAGCGATATTTACCTGGTGCGCTGACGTTAGTATTGCCCGCAGCTGATTTGGTACCAGCAGTGATGAATCCCCTTGGTACTAAGACGATCGGATTACGAGTCCCCGATTGCGAGATCGCCCGATCGCTCTTACAGAGAACTGGCGCTTTAGCGACTACGAGTGCCAATTTATCTGGAGCGCCACCATTAATGACCATGACGGAGATTAGCAACACTTTCCCTCAAGTATTTGCACTCCAGCTCGCAACAGATTTACCCTCATCGGGACAGCCATCCACTGTGATCCAATGGCACCAAACTGGCTGGCAACTACTCAGATCGGGCACTGTTAATGTTAGCGACCTAGACTAATGGCGGATTTTAATTTTACTGATTTACGATAAATTGCTGATTGTGGTATTTTATGATACCAAGCTAGGATTGTCATTATTCCGCGTACATCTGTCGTCAGTTGCCCAATACCAGTAAATTCTCAGTGCCGTACGCGTCCAAAAATTAGCTACAATGGGATGCTGTGTCGCGATCTTGCGAACGGTATTCAAGTAGGAGGTTTATTATGTCTCGCGTATGTCAACTGACCGGGAAAAGAGCAAACAATGGGATGGCAGTTTCTCACGCTCACAACCGTACTAAAAAACTGCAACAAGTTAACTTGCAGTGGAAACGAGTATGGTGGGCTGAAGGCAACCGTTTCGTCCGTTTGAAGCTTTCAACGAAAGCAATCAAAACCCTCGAAATCAAAGGTTTGGCAGCAATGGCAAAGGATGCAGGTGTGAACCTCAACAAATTCTAGCGGTCTAGATCCCCCGCTGGGGGTATCTGGCTGCCAATTTAATGCCTACGAACCAGCCCCAGCGATTTTTACTATTTTGGTACCGTCAATGGCAATGCCGACCGATTCTCGGAGATCGAGACGCTACTGACGATCGCCATCCAGTTCAGACCGGCGGGTTTACGCTGTCTGAAGTGTTGCTCGCAATTTTACTCACGACGATCTTTGTCGCGGTGGCTCTGCAAGGGATGGTCGTCGCGATGTTACTCAAGTCCAAAGCCTTGCACATGGCGGAAGCCGATCGGTGGGTACAAGCAGATTTAGAGCAGATTCGATCGCAACTCACTGTCCCGCAACTGCCCTTTGCGGCCAATCGGTTGCGCTGTCATCCCACTAGTATCGATTTGGGATTTGCCGACTTAGTGCGGGACAATCTTGCTGGGGGTAATGTCACTGGCATTAATGATTATCCACTAGCAATTCTAACTGCCACCAGTCGCACTGGCAAAACTTTTCAAATTGCCAGAACGCTGACTATTCCCCTTACTCCCGAAAATCCCGACGCTAAAATTCTGGGGATTCAATATAAGGTTACGCCTACGAATCAGGGTAGTTTAGAGCTGCCAATTTTTCATATCTATACGGAGGTGATGGCTGATGCTGCACTCCAATGCCAATAGGTCACTCGGCTTTACCTTAGCCGAGTCATTAATTATCGTGGCGATCGTCGGGATTTTGGTCGCGATCGGGATGCCCAGTCTCAAAGCAGCGATCGATCGAGCAAAGCTGGTTCAAGCCACAGATCTAGTTGTCGGTAGTCTCCAACAAGCCCAACGCGAAGCCATGCGACGCGATCGCGGTTGTACGCTGACATTAGATAAAATCGGTCGCAAAATTGTTGGCGATCGGGGGTGTTTGTTATCTGGAGATCGCTATTTACCAGACTCGATCGAGATCGATTATACCGGAGCTGCTGGGGATATTCCATACGGAATTCGCGGCAATACTACTACTAATAAAACAGTGGTTTTGTCGGTCAGAGATAATCATCAGAATGCACGTTGCTTGACCATCTCTGCCCCTTTAGGCATCATTCGCTTGGGTAGTTACGATTCGATCGCTCATAGCTGTCGCAAGCTCGTCTGAGTGTTGATATTTAGATCGATAAATCGACATTAACCAAAAATTTATTAGCAAAATTGATGCTCCCTAAATTCTCCACCACCAGGATCGATCGCGCGCGTACTCAAGCTGGGTTTGCGATGCCGCTAGCTCTAGGCATGGGTTTAATGATGATTATTATTGCGGCTAGCCTAATTGGGCGTTCGCAGAGCGATCGAGCGACAACTGTTTCCCAACGAGAGCTAAATCGAGCCTTGAGTGTGTCCGAAGCTGGTGCGATTAGATTTCAATCATTCCTCGATCGCCACAAATTACTAGCCACAAAAAGCTTCGCCCAGTGGCGACTAACACTCGATAGTTTACCATTATCGCAATCGAGCTGTCGTTTGATCGATATCATTGCGGCCAAGCAACAAGCTGATTTATTTCAAGCTAGTACTTGGATTGCTTTAGATAATAGCGATGCGAACAAAGGTAGATATCGAATTATCGATTATCAGTATCAAAACGGCGTAGGTAAATTAAAGGTAGCTGCCGAAATCGGTACTTATAATAATCCGCAAAATATTTCCAAACACAGTCTGATTGTCGATATCCCGATCGGTAGCGAATCAGCCGGGATTGCACCGCCAGCACTTTGGGCAAATACATTCAACCTCAGCACCACGCAACCGATTACCGGACAAATTCAAGGAGCGACTTGTCCACAGTTAGCAAATGTAGATGTCGATGGCATCACTGGTGTCGAAGCCACGAATATCGCCCTGATTAGTGGCGTACCCAGCGGCCAAATTATTGCCGATCCATTTACACCAATTCCGGCTCCAAAAGTTGCTCCCACTAACGCCATCCCATTACCCGCAATTACCGCTTCAATCCAATTGCCACGCGTAGGATCTGGCGATGTACCGGATGTCAACCATGAATACCATTACCTCGTAGATATCGACAATCCCAGCTCTGGATATTCAATCAAATTACAAGATCTCGATCGCCTCACTATTAATGTCACTGCTAATCAAAAAATCAATCTTTATCTCAAGGGAAATATCGATTTCGCCGGCAGTCAAACTGTTAATGTCAATTCCGCTCATCCCAATCTCCGCATTTATGGTAGTACTCAAACTATCAGATTGATTATTAAAGATACCGCAGCCATTACCGCCTTCATTCACGCCCCATTAGCCGATGCCGAGAGTGTCCATGCCCTCACGCCCAATCCCAATCCCCAGATTACTGGTGCTGTCTGGGTGAATAGTTGGAACTCGATGACTAGTCAAAATCAATTGCCTATTATTCAATCAGGTACCTGGTCTGATTTTGGGATCTCCAAACTAGAACAACCATCCCAACTCAGTCCGATTAGTTATTGGCAACGAGTCGAAAATTAGCTGAAGATCGATCGCTATCTAGATATAATGAACTTAAAAATTAAAGCAATAAATTGGCCTAATTGTCTGGCAATTTCGCAAAATCGAAGAGGATTTACATTGATTGAATTACTAGTTGCTTTGGTGATTACTGGCATCGTCATTAGTATGGCTGGTAGTGGCTTATATACACTAATGAAAGCAAATCAGCGCGCTCAGATCGAGACAACCGATCGATTAGAGTTAGAACAAGCACTAGCATTCATGATTGATGAAATCAAAATGTCCAAACAAGTATTGACTAGTCCACCAGTAGTCAATGGGATAATTCATTTTCAACCCGCATCAGGAAGTAGTCGCTTCAAACCGATTTTGATTTTAAGTCCATCTGCAAATAGTGGCTTAACTAATTCGATCGTGTATTATATCGCTGATCCACCTAATAGCAGCGTATGGTTGGGGCCGAGAGTTATTTATCGCTGGGGGCCAACTTTATTGCAAAATGGCAACTATAGCGATGGTAATAATCACGATCTCACAACACTCCCGCCTAATTCACCAGTGGACTACTATAACGAAGTTCTGATTGATCGAATCAGCGATCTACCTGCTGCAACTGCGAATGTTGCTTGCGAACCTGGCTACAATAATCCGGTACCGATCGTCACCGATCGACTGGGATTTTATGCTTGTATCGCAACTGATAATAAATCGGTTAAGCTCTGGATGTACAAGCAATCCAATCCATCTGTAAAAAGTCAATCGATCGATGCGTTAGTTGTGACTCGCAGTAATTAGTCTCTATTTATCGATTATGACGATCTTGATTACCACCACACAGCTTCAAGTAATTCATCAACATGCGGAAACTATCTATCCCGAAGAATGTTGTGGAATTTTGCTAGGAACAATCGATAAATTCACCAAAACTGTTGTCGAAGTTATTCCAACCATGAATATTTGGGAACCAGCCGAATCGATCGATACTCCCGCAGCTAGTGGCGAATTAGCTAGAACTAAAACTAGTCGTTATACCATTCCACCACAAGATATTCTGCAATCCCAAAAACGCGGACGAGATCTAAATCTGAATATTGTAGGCTTTTTTCACTCGCATCCCGACTACCCAGCTACGCCTTCAGTGTGCGATCGAGATCTAGCTTGGTATGTCTATTCCTACCCGATCATCTCAGTAGTTGATGGCAAAGTCACAGATCTCCAAAGTTGGGTTTTGGACGATCTGGGTGTATTCCAATTAGAAGCAATTCAGCAAGTGGACGAATAACCCTATCGTCGATCGGTTGTGGGGGTCAGGGGATCTAAAATCCGATTTAGGACTCGTAACTGATCGGCAGTACCCATACAAATCAGCATATCCTGACCCATCAAGATCGTTTCTCCCGTCGGCCCGACAATCAGGCTGCCATCACGACGACGAATTGCCAATACTAGCGAACCAGATTGCGATCGCAGTCTCGCTTCGCGCAATGATAAACCCGCAACCGGACAAGTACTCGCATCGATCAAAAATTCTTCCATATAAAAAGATCGATCGCTAGCAACAATCCCATCCATAAAATCCATCACCTGGGGGCGTAGTGCCGCCGCAGCCATCCGTTTTGCCCCAGTAATATATGGAGAGATCACTTTATCAGCTCCAGCGCGCTGGAGCTTCAGGACAGCCTCCTCGTTACTGGCACGCGCGATCGCCCGGATTTTGGGATTGAGCGTTTTGGCAGAGAGGATGATGTAGAGATTTTCGGCATCAGAAGGCAATGCTGCTACCAAACAAGCTGCTTTTTCTACACCCATCTTCAGCAGCGTTTCATCAAGCGTTGCATCGGCTTGGATTGCACTGTGCCCCTCTGATTGGGCAATTCTAACCTGATCGAGACTAGCATCTGCGATCACAAATGCCGTCCCCTCCGCTGCAAATTCAGTAGCAATTTGTCGCCCGATCCGTCCGTAACCACAGATGATAAAGTGTTGCGCTAAAGAGTCCACAAGTTTTCGTTGTTGTCTAAGTCTTCTACCTTCTCCAAAATAGCCTTCAATCAACGCTTCCGTAAATCGATTGACGATATACCCGATGGTAATCACCCCAGCTAAGATCAAGGCGATCGTAAAGATATGTCCGCGATCGCCCAACGGGTGCGTTTCGCCATAGCCGACCGTAGTCAGGGTAATGACGGTCATATAGACCGCATCCAACCAGTGCCATTGCTCTACGAGGCTATACCATAGCGTGCCTGCAATAAATAAGAAGCTTAGGGCAAAGCCACCCCGCTGTAAGTCTGTCCTGATGCGACGATATTTTTGCTCGACGGAATCCATTAAATTAGTTGACAGTTGGCAGTTGATGGCATGGTCATCAGTAAAGATGGGTACTGCTGACTTTAAATAGCACAGCAATACCCATATTATCGATTAGCTTTTAATCGTCACTAGTTGCGGAAATTACAATCCGGGAATATTTAGACCACTAGTGAGTAATTCCATCCGTTCGCGCATGGTAGCGGTGGATTTATCGTAGGCATCCATCATCGCATCGAGGACTAGTTGGGAGAGTTCTTCGGGACTCTTGCCAGCAGCATCAGCACCGATACTGACTCTGCGAGGTTCTTGGTTGCCGCTCAAAGTTACTTTCACGCCACCTGCTTCGCCTTCAATTTCCATTTGCTCCAGTTCTTCTTGGAGCTTTTTGGCATCTTCTTGTACTTGTTGGGCTTTTTTGAAAGCGTCAGCAAGTTCTTTCATCTTGCCGAGACCGAAGCCGCCAAATCCTTGTCCTTTAGTCATAATCTTTTAATTGTTAGTCAATCTAAACAATATCCCATCTTACTGGAGTCAGGGAATTCGGGGGTGAGGGTATCCGTCAGTTACCGAAATTAGGCTTTAGGCTTTAGGTTAAAGAGGTTGTGAGTACTACCGAGCCTAGTTAGTCTATTGTAACCATATCATTTGGAGATCGAAATCCCTGAATCTCTGAACGTTTCATTCCCTAAAGCCTAAAGCCCAACACCTCAAACCTAATTTAGAATTCGCCGAGCATTTTCACTTCGGGTTCGAGTTCGATCGCGTATTTGGCTTTAACTTGGCTTTGGACAAAGTAAATCAATTCGCGGATCTCAGTCGCTGTGGCATCTTTGTGATTGATAATAAAATTGGCATGGAGCGTCGAAACTTCCGCGCCGCCAATCCGATAGCCTTTTAGCCCCAATTCTTCGATTAAGGCGGCTGCATATAGGGGTGCAGGATTGCGAAAGACGCTGCCACAACTGGGGCGGTCGTATGGTTGTTTGCTGTGACGTTTTTCCAAGTCGCGGAAAGTGCGGGATTTGATTTCTTCTGGTTCGCTGGCTGCTTGCAATTTGAATTTGGCACTCAGGACGATTTTGGTCTCACCTTGGAGATTAGACGTCCGATAGCTATAGTTTAAATCGGCATTTGTCAGTGTCTCGATCGAGCCGTCAGCGTTGAGAATTTCAGCACTGATCAAAATCTCTTGAGTACTATGTCCATGCGCTCCAGCATTCATCACCACAGCTCCGCCGAGGGTGCCTGGAATTCCTGCTGCCCATTCCATACCACCCCAACCTCTACGAGCTGCTTGCCAAGCTAGGCTGGCGACCATTTTACCTGCGTCTGCGACGATCGATTGAGTCTCACGATCGAATTGAGTATCTACATGTCGTAAATGTCGAGTGCAGATCGTTAAACCTGCCAAACCCCGATCGCTAATTAATAAGTTCGATCCCGCCCCAATCACCGTAATTTGGAGACCTTGCTGTTTTGCCCAAGCTAGTCCAGCTTGCGTCTCAACTAGGGTTTTGGGTTCGAGATACCACTGCGCCAATCCACCTACTTTCCAAGTCGTCAAGCCTTTGAGCGATACACCAGCTCGCACCAGGCAATCTGTTGGTACTTCCACATCTCGATCGGTATTTGCTGCAACTTTGACTGATTGCTGAATCTGAGTAGTGAGAGTAGGTGACGCCGCCGGGGTGACGCTGCGGGAACGATCTTGAGAAAGTGTCATGGTGGAAAGGTAAGGTAGTGTGGTGAAACCGGGGTTAGTCAATCGCAATCCGAAGCGAATCAGTATCTAGCTCAAGCTCGATCGATTACAAAATAGTATGAAGTCGATCGGGCGAGAGTTTCATGAAAGTAGTGGGAATCGTTGCATAATACACTAAATCTCAGATATTTAGACTACAATTTTTGGTTAGACAATTCCAGCAGTGGTTTGATACGAATCAACAATGCTCGGAATAATCTGATTGAGATTGCCAGCTCCCAGGAACAGGCAAATGTCTCCGGGCTGGAGTTGCTGAGTCAGGAATTGAGATACAGCTTCGAGCGTCGGTTGGTAGCAAACATGCTGGTGGTAAAGACCGATCTGTTCGACTACTTTTTCGCCACTGACAACACCAGTATCGGCCTCGCCAGCACTATAAATATCTGTAATAATTACTAAGTCAGCATCTGTAAAAGATTGGGCAAACTCAGTCAGAAATTCCAAAGTACGGCTGTATCGATGGGGTTGGAAGACGGCGACTACCCGACGCTCTGTCCCGACACGCAAGCGCGCGGCACTGAGTGTAACCAAGATCTCACTGGGATGGTGAGCGTAGTCATCGATGAAAGTAATGTTATTCTGGTAACCTCGAAGTTCAAAGCGTCGCTTGGCACCATCAAAAGTCCCTAAACCACTAGCGATTGCTGGAAATTCCAAGCCGATCTTCCGACCGACGGCAATGACGGCTAGTGCATTACTCAAATTGTGTTTTCCTAATACCCCTAATTTTAGAATGCCCAATAATTTGCCATATTCATATACATGCGCAGAAGTTCCTGCGGCATGATACTCAATGTTATCGACGGTATAGTCGGCAGCTTGCCCTGGCTCGACACTATACGAGAGCGTGGGCTGGATGCGATCGCGCACGATCGCACAATCAACAGAGCCGATTGTCACTTCACATTGCTGACTGAAGGTGGTAAAAGTCTCAATGACTCGATCGAGACTCTTATAATGGTCGGTATGATCCAATTCGATATTGGTAACGATCCCGATCTTGGGTGAGTGTTTGACTAGAGAGCCATCTGACTCATCGACTTCAGCCACAAAGTATTTGCTGTTCCCGACCCTGGCGTTGCCATCCCAGGCAGTCACTTCACCGCCCACCACGATCGTCGGATCGACACCAGCAGTCATCAACATATAGCCAATCATGCTGCTAGT
>NZ_JANNDR010000550.1:0-1957 GCF_031378165.1 Chamaesiphon sp. OTE_75_metabat_556 | reverse complement strand
GGTGTTCAGAATGCATGGCAGAAAAAGACATTATCAGTCAACAAGGTCGGCAGTTAATTCAAATTTCAACCTTTGATTCGAAAGAAGAGGCACTAAAGTCAGAATTCATCAAAGGAAGTAAGAATCAGAATTTTATAGATGAATCGGATCTCTGTTAAACGTTCTGATGGTTTTCTGGGCGGTGCCATCACAACCCAGCCAAGTTTGACGGAGTAAGTAACTTGAGCACGTAACTCGGCATCTGTTTGGGAGAAGCCAATTTGTAAAAATAAGTGCTGAAGATAGTCTAGTCGTTGCCGATCAACTCGTTTGATCGATGCCATCACTCTAGCATCATGGATTGCCCAGATTCGCATTGCCTTCTCTAATCGATTATCATCTTTGGCTGCAATTTCTAGCAGATGCAATAGTTGTTGGCTTGGTGTGCCATCTAATTTTTCGACTTGCTTGATCGTATCTTCTGTATTAACCGCTTGCCACTCCTGAATTATTGCTGCCAGCAAATCGTCAAGATTCTTGAAATGCCAGTAAAAACTGCCCCGGGTAATCTTGAGTGACTTGGCTAGCACGTCTACTTTCACTGCCTCAATGCCTTTTTCCATCAGGGTTTCCAGCGCAGCTTGTACCCAATCTTGCCGCCCTAATTTTGGATTTGCTGTTTCCATACAGTAGTGTATTGACTTTTTTAGATAAGGTTGTTATGGTTTTACCATACACTACTGCATGGTAAATCGACAGAGAAACTTATGATGACTCAAATCGAACAAAATAAATCGATCGCGCTCCGCATGGCGCAAGAAGGTTGGGGCACCGAACTTAATTGGGAAAAGACTTGGGACGAATTAATGGCTAATGATGTCATTCATCATTTCAACAGCGATCCAAACCCAATTGTCGGATTGGCCGCAAACAAGGCATTCAATGCTTCCCTGTTCCAAGGCTTTCCAAACATTCAGCAGACGATCGAAGACATGATTGCTGAAGGCGACAAAGTTGTCTATAGAACAACTCTCAAAGGCACCCACACAGGTGAATTCATGGGCATTCCACCCACAGGTAGATCGGTAGTCATCAATGATTTCAACTTGTTACGGATTGCTGAAGGAAAGATTGTGGAGTCGTGGTATGACTGTAACTTACTGGCTGTGATGCAACAGCTTGGATTAATGCCGGCATAACTTGGTTCGGGGATTGGACTTATCTGCTTTGTTGTAGCTTCGGTGCTGTCGATCGAACATGTAGCGGATCGACAGCATATTTGACATCGATGTAGATGGAAACCATTAGCTACCGAGGCTTTTCCACCGCCAATTCACAACTTCCGGTAAATCGGTGCCATGAGTATAGGCATATTGACGACATTCGATTTGGCGATTTTTCAGTTGTTCCTTGGTATGCGCGCCAGCTACTTGCAATTTGGGCACCCGATCGATCGCATCAATGGCAATGGTAAATCGATCGATCTGATTATTCATCGCTAATTCTAAGGGCGTATTAATATTCCCTTTTTCTTTATAACCCCGAACGTGGAGATTAGAATGATTTGTGCGGCGATAGGCTAAACGGTGAATCAGCCAGGGATAACCATGAAAATTGAAAATAATCGGTTTATCGATCGTAAATAAACTATCAAAATCTCGATCGCTTAGACCATTAGGATATTCTAGTGGTGGTTGCAGCGCGAGCAGATCGACAACGTTAATAAATCGAATCTTCAGATCGGGAAATGCTTGATGTAAAATTGCTGTAGCAGCGAGAGCTTCTTGGGTGGGAACATCACCAGCACAAGCAATTACTAGATCCGGTTCGACACCAAGATCGGTACTCGCCCAATCCCAAATGCCGATCCCTTTGGTGCAATGAGCGATCGCTGCATCCATGGTTAAATATTGAAGATGGGGTTGTTTATCCGAAACGATCGTATTAATTCGATCGGTACTTTTGAAACAACGATCGG
>NZ_JANNDR010000549.1:0-6167 GCF_031378165.1 Chamaesiphon sp. OTE_75_metabat_556 | reverse complement strand
CCATTGTCCAAAAAATAGCTGGCATCGCCGATCCTCATAATTATCGTTGTAATTATTGTGGCTAATATTCGCGATCGATGACGGATTTGGTTGGATAGGTATCGATCGATTGCAACAAGCTCCCCGACTTCTTCAAGAAGTCGGGGAGCTTGCATTAATTTAACTAAATTAACCGATACTAGAAGGCTCTTTCTCTTTAGCTAAGAATTTCTCTAACTCAGTCAATGCTTCTGCATCAACTTTGGTTTGCATCGGACAGAATTTAGGACCGCACATCGAACAGAACTCAGCAGTTTTGTAGATATCGGCGGGCAGAGTTTCATCGTGATATTCTTTCGCGCGTTCGGGATCGAGGGAAAGTTCAAATTGACGGTTCCAGTCGAAGTTATAACGCGCCTTGGACAGCTCATCATCACGATCGCGTGCACCTGGACGTTTGCGAGCGATATCGGCAGCGTGAGCGGCGATTTTGTAGGCGATCAGACCATTGCGAACGTCTTCGGCATTGGGTAAACCCAGGTGTTCTTTTGGCGTAACGTAGCAAAGCATGGCAGTGCCGTACCAACCAGCCATTGCTGCCCCGATCGCCGAGGTGATATGGTCATAACCAGGTGCGATATCAGTTACTAGTGGCCCCAAGACATAGAAAGGAGCTTCAGAGCACTCTTCCATCTGTTTTTTGACATTGAACTCGATCTGATCCATGGGGACGTGTCCGGGGCCTTCGACCATTACTTGGATGTCATGTTCCCAGGCGCGACGAGTCAAATTACCGAGGGTTTTGAGTTCGGCGAGTTGCGCTTCATCTGATGCATCGTGGGTGCAACCAGGGCGGAGTGAGTCGCCCAAGCTGAAGGACACATCGCATTTTTTGAAGATTTCGATGATGTCATCGAAGTGGGTGTAGAGGGGATTTTGCTTGTGATGATGCAGCATCCACCGTGCTAAGATTCCACCGCCACGGGAGACGATACCTGTCAACCGATTGCGAACTAAGGGCAGATGTTCGATCAGGATGCCAGCGTGGATGGTTTGATAATCAACGCCTTGCTGGGCATGTTTTTCGATGATATGCAAAAAATCATTGGGGGTAAGATTTTCGACATTCCCGTGGACGCTTTCTAAGGCTTGGTAAATAGGAACGGTACCGATGGGAACGGGCGAATTTTTGATGATTTCGATCCGAATTTCATCTAAATTACCGCCACCAGTGGAGAGATCCATCACGGTATCCGCACCGTATTTGACTGCCAGAATCAGTTTGTCAACCTCTTCTTGCATGTTAGAAGAGTTGGGTGATGCACCGATGTTGGCATTCACTTTACAGCTAGATGCAATCCCGATCGCCATTGGTTCGAGATTGGGATGATTGGTATTTGCAGGGATAATCATCCGTCCGCGCGCGACTTCCGAGCGAATCAGATCCACAGGGAGACGTTCGCGCTTGGCGACATGGTGCATTTCTTCTGTTTCTACACCTTGACGCGCATAGTGCATCTGAGAGACATTGGCTTGTCCGCTACGTTTGGCAATCCATTCAGCACGCATATTCAATTTCCTATCATAAACAGCTTCCCTCCGCTGGCATTACCCAGACTCAGGTGCAAGGGTATGTTCTCAGCCCGACTGGTTTCGGACACCCCTAGCTATAGCTGTAGATTCTAACATTTTCGATCGGGTTTAGGGCTAAGACGTTGCAAATTGTCTCGATCTATCCCATCCGAGCTGGATCGTTCAGACGTGATGGGAAGTCACAACTGCTCACGGCGCTCTCTGAATCCAGACGAAAGGTTATTCAAGCACGCTGGGTATCGATCCATTTGAAGGTGAAATGTCTATGTTAAATTACCAATGTCTTCACCGATGTGTTTATTGTGATGCGTAAAGATCGACTTTGCGATGCTTCCTCTAAAACATTCACAGTCGGATCGCGTTCAAAGGAAATATCTGAAGCATGGATGGTGTTGTGAAATTTGGGATGACGTTGATTTGTTTCGGAATATCAATATTGACCGCTAAATTTATCAGCCGCCATCATTTATTTTCTTTTTTAAAACTCAGGCAGGGGCGATATGGAAGTATCGATGGATTGAGAGGATTTCTAGCTATCTCCGTTCTTTTTCATCACTTTATAATCACTTGGTATTGGAAAGCTAGTGGGAAATGGACGAGACCACCTGAAGATTACTATCAAAATTATGGGAAAGTTAGCGTTGCCATCTTTTTCGCGATCACAGGTTTTTTGTTTGTTTCTAAAATTCTCAAAGATAGTGGCAAGATAAATTGGATCGAATTCTATGAATCGCGAATTTTCAGAATTTATCCTTTGTATATTTTCGCAATGCTTATTGTCACAATAATTGTTTTTAGCTCAAGCTTCAAGCTCGAAGTGAGTCTTGGCCAGATCGTCAAAGGATATACTCAATGGCTCACATTTTATTACCCTGGTGGGATCGTCAATAACTTCCTAGATACTAAGCTAGTTATTGCTGGCGTAGATTGGACTCTTCGATATGAGTGGCTTTTCTATATTTTCTTACCGATAATTACGATCGCGATCATCAGATTAGGTCGGGTTGGAGGTTTGTTTCTGTTTACTGTATGTGTTTATCTATTTAACAAGCCCATGCAGATTGATTCGATGGATACGAGTTTTTCGATCTTTTTTGCTATTGGTGGCCTGTCTGCATATCTAAATAGACGTTACAAAATCCCCAATTCGATTATAAAAAGTAAATTGGTATCGAGTCTTGCTGCGCTGGCTATAGCATTTGCTATTTTCCGTCCTATAACTTTTGATTCAGTACATGTAGTAATGATTTCACTATTTTTTATTCCGATCGTTCTAGGTAATGACTTGTTTGGAGTTTTTTCCCTAAAGTCATCTATCTTACTTGGTGAGATTAGTTACAGCATATATTTATTGCATGGTATAGTTATATACCTAGCATTCTCTGTCTTGAAGATTGCTGTACTTAAAAACATCAGTCTTCAAGAATACCTGATTTTTATGCCAGTCATGTGTGTTGCTGTCATTCTGATATCGGCACTGACATTTATCTCGATCGAAAAGCCCAGTATAGATTTTGGTCGTACATACCCGATCTCACGCATGTTACGCTCCGCTGCGATTAATGCGAAAAAGTTATTACAAAGAGCTAGCTAAATTCTGCCGTCGCGCGTCTCCGCAGAGCGGCATTTTGGGCTTCATTGTGATTAGCATGAACGTCAGACTGATCACTAATTGCCGTCAAAGGATGTTCAGCCTTAACCCACTCAAATCTTGGTCGGCCTTGAGAGCCGTTGATGTTCATCGCCACCTCTAAACCCTCTCTCCAAACTTGGCGATATGGATGCTCTGGTGTCGTTATCGAGTGTTAAGTGCTACTAGTTATTCGATCGATACTAGTTTGAGTTTGGGGTGAGACGATTTGAGTCGCAGAGCCACTATTTGCTTGTTGCAAAAAGGCATTGAGGGGGCCAAAATTGGTGGCATGAACGATCGCAGGTACATCGTAACCTTTGAGATCGACCGAGCATTCTTTGAAGACTCGATGTTTACCCAGTAATGGTGCCAAATAGCGATAAGTTGAAGAACCGATCGCTATTTCTGCATTCAGTTCTTTGGTAATTGCTTCTAACCTAAAGGCCGCATTCACAGTATCGCCTAAAGCAGTGTAATCGGGTCTGTCGCCGCTGCCAGCATTACCGATCATCGCATGACCCGTATTGATCCCCGCGCCGATTTTTAGTTCAAATGGTAAAGGATACTGCTGGCTCAACTCTCTAGTCATCTTGTTGAGATCGTCCAATGCCAAGAGGATATTCATCATCTCTTGTTTGGTGACAGTTTCACCATTGTGGAACCACAGCGCCATCAGCGCATCGCCGATGTATTTATCAACCCAACTACCGCGATTGCGAATGATCGCGCCAGCATTGCGGAACCAGGCACTCATCACCTCAGAGAGTAAATTTTCGTTTGTCTGACGGGTGAGAATCGTAAAATTCCGCATGTCTACCACCATCACAGACATCAGCTTGCGCAGATGCAATACTGAGGTGACGGTACCATCGAGCGTGCCTTCAGCATCGATGCTCAATGTGCCATCGACTCTAGGACAATGAAATTCAAATTCTGTTTGACCGAAGGTAATCGTATCACCATCGTGAATCGTGACGGGAATACTGACTCGGCGGCCATTTACAAAGGTGCCATTGCTACTACCTAAGTCGATGAGATAGTGGTCGCCAGCATCAGTGTATTGGATCATCGCATGATTGCGCGAAATACAACGATCTTTGACGACAAACTGATTGTCATCCCCCCGACCCACAGTCCAGCAGTTGCCATCAGTTAATGATAGCTGGCGTTGACCGTTGTCAGTGTTAAGGATTAGATGAGGTGAGAGGCCCTGGTTCACGGTTGGGTAAAGATATGACGGTGAACTAGTGGATTGACGATCGTGCAAGTGTCAACCAAATCTAAGGTGATAACTTAGGCATGGCTAGCAACCCACAGAAATAAGCTATCAACGACGATCGTAGTTAAAACTGCGCCACTGAAAGCATACCAATGCCACTGTTTTGTTCCTAAAGGTATTATACCCACACCCAATAGCAAATTCACGAGCACAACTGCCCAGGCTGTACCCCAAGGCGTACGAACTTGGGCGATCGCCTGCTGTAAGATCGGCATAGCTAAGGCTGGCTCGACTTGCATCACTTGTCGCCAGGAGTCGAGTAAGCCGACTTGATAGATATATAAATCGGTGACTGCCGTGCCAAGGAGGGAGCCGAGATAGAATAAAGCACCAACCTTCCCAAATCCTTTCCACAATGCCCAGACAGCAAATGGCACCCCGATCGATTCAATCGGTAGATGGATGGCTGGCTCCCACCGAAACCAGCCCCAATAAATCGCTCCAGCCAACCAGCTCCAACTAAATCCCAGGATGGTATCGCCCCAAATCTGGGTCTGAGGACGTTGTAGCAAAATCCCGCCCAGGCATATCCAAAGGATGGTAATGACTACGCTCAATACTGGATAATGCCGCACGAGCGGAGCTTCAATAAAGACTGGCACTGATACCAAAAATGCTGCTGCTGCGAATACTCTCCAAGTCCGCTGGAGTTGCCATCGCCACGTACCGTCGATTTCGCTGGGTTTATAGCCGGAGTTAAGCAAAGTAATGTAGAAATTAGTGACTTAATGTTTATTTATATAAAGACATTATATGAGCTATATCGCTGCGAAGCAAGCCAGCAAACCCTAGATGGTAGTGGCTTCAACAACTATTCGAGCGATAATCCACCCCTGATGATTATGAGAAGCGATCAGACTAGGCATTAATATTTGTTACGCAGAGCGGCGATCGGTGGGAAAATGCCATTACCTAATTACCCTTAGTTAAATGATCCTAAAGAATTTGGTGATTGGGCGATCTCAAGCTAAATTCTCGCTGTTCGTGCTAGTGACAATATCGATTAGCCTTTGGCGTCGCTAATGCTCACCACGATCGTCGCTAGTGCACTAGTAGATCGTTAACAGATCGAAAATTTCATTCCGGCAACTAAACTATCACGCTACTTATGTTTTCAGCCCTGCGTAAATCTCTAGCAAAAGCCCCTGTCAACCGATTAGAAATCGGAATTGCTCTGGGTAGTGGCATGTTGATGGGACTGACATTTGCACCAGTTGAAGCCTGGTATTTAGCTTGGGTTGCCTTGGCACCTTTGTGGTATTTGATGTGTCAAAAATCCAATTCTCAGCGATTTATTTATGCTTTGGGTTGGGGGATTGGTTGCTATGGATTGGGATTGAGTTGGCTATTTGGGATTCATCCGATGATGTGGATGGGTGTTTCTTATGTGGCGAGCTTAGGAATTGCGACTTTCTGCGTGCTTTTTGTGACGTTGTGGGGTGCAAGTTTAGTGATTTGCTGGTCGATCGGGATGCGATTTGTCAATTCCAAACCCCAACTAAATCCATTTATTCGTGTCATTTTAGGTACGGCGATTTGGTGTGGTTTGGAAGAATTATATAGTCTTACCGATTTGTGGTGGACATCCCTAGCCATGACTCAGAGTCCACACAATTTGGCCATTCTGCACCTGGGACAATTATCAGGACCGACGACTGTGACTGGTGCAATCGTATTTGTAAA
>NZ_JANNDR010000543.1:0-2089 GCF_031378165.1 Chamaesiphon sp. OTE_75_metabat_556 | reverse complement strand
GTTAGCCCGATAATTATCCGCCTAATCCTCTAAATTGGGTATTTAGGCTGACAAGATTCAGTCTAAATCCCATTGCTTTAGATGAGTATATTTTCCTGACATTTTGTAATACTCTTTCAAGTGATCGTGCCCCAATGGTATGGAACAACCTACCCCGCTCAAACTATTAGATCGGGTTCGACAAGCTATTCGGCTCAAGCGTTATTCATACCGTACCGAGCAAACCTACGTAAATTGGATCGTACGTTATATATTATTTCATAATAAGCGACACCCTAGAGAAATGGGTGTGACAGAAGTTGAAGCATTTCTTAGCCATCTAGCTGTAGTAGATAATGTTGCGGCTTCAACCCAAAATCAGGCTTTGAGTGCCTTATTATTTTTGTACAAATTCGTTCTAGAACAAGAGCTAACATCTGTCGATGCACTTCGAGCATAGAAGTCTCACTACTTGCCGACAGTCTTAACCAAAGAAGAAGTCCAAGCTATCATTCAGCGATTATCTGGCGAACATAAATTACTAGTCCAGTTACTGTACGGTACTGGATTGCGATTAACCGAAGTACTGAGCCTACGCATCAAAGATCTAGACTTTTCTCAGCAGCATCGCACGGTGCAAGAATTATTGGGGCACAAAGATGTCAAGACAACGATGATTTATACTCACGTTCTCAATCGTGGTAGTAAAGGGGTCAGAAGTCCTTTGGATTAGTTGCGATCGAACTAGTAAGTGTTAGCAGATCGAGCAAGTATTCTGCGATCGATCTGCGCTAACTCATGGTCTACACAACACGACTGTTCTAAAGATCTCAAATGGGTTCTATAGCGATCGCAGTAACATAAAATAACGTCTCCAGAGTAAAATGCAGAATTTTGTAACTAATTCTGTATTTTTTATGCTTGCTTGCTTTTGCTTAAATTCAAGCTTTTCCGATCTGCTCATAAGTTCCTCAGATTGTTTTCTTATAGTCAAACTGGGTATGGAAGGATTCTGGCATCGATCCAGTAATTAGCATCGCGCTCATTCCTGGTGCTGACAGTGGTTTTGTCGTTGACGTAGGCTACGATCGGCGATCGCACAATGCTAGTGACAATCCAATGTAAATCGACGATCGGGGATACCCTGAAGTCTATTGCAATCTATCCAGGACATCACAGCAAACCAGGAGGATCGATCGATGAAACACGACCACCGTCAACACGAACAACACCAACCCGATCTGGGACATGCTGGGCACCAGGAACACGAACGACCACCTCAAAGAAATCAGCCCGACCCACATCGCAACCATAATGGTCATGGTCAGCAGCCCAATAATGCTGGACACGATAAACACGCTGGACACAGCCCAGAGATTTTCAAACGACGCTTCTTTATCTGCTTGGTGCTAACGCTACCCATACTTTACTTTGAGCCAATGTTTCAAACTTGGTTTAATTACCAAGCGATCCAGTTTTCAGGTGCAGAGTGGGTGATTCCCATTTTCTCAACGATTATTTATTTCTATGGTGGCTGGGTTTTCCTGAAGGGAGCGTGGTTTGAACTCCAGAGTAAAATCGGGATGATGACTCTAGTTGCTCTAGCAATCACCGTGGCATTTGTCTACAGTGTGGCAGTGACTTTCGGATTGAAAGGAGATTCTTTCTACTGGGAATCGGCAACCTTGGTCGATATCATGTTGCTCGGTCATTGGATGGAAATGGCTTCGGTGCAAGGAGCCAGCAATGCCCTAGGAGAGCTGGCAAAATTAGTGCCTTCTGTCGCTCACCAGCAGGCGAATGGGCGGAGTGAAGATGTCCAAGTCAGTACATTAGTTGAGGGCGATCTAATTCTAATTCGTCCTGGCGAACAAGTGCCGATCGATGGTGAGATCGTCGAGGGTACTTCCAATGTCAATGAATCTTTTCTAACTGGGGAGTCGCGCCCAGTGGTCAAAAGAGCCAAGAACGAAGCGATCGCCGGAGCGGTTAATGGTGAAGGTGCGCTGACAATTAAGGTTACTCGTACCGGAGATAACACCACCTTGAGCCAGATTATGCGGATGGTTGAGGAAGCGCAGACATCTAAAAGTAAATTTCAATCACTAGC
>NZ_JANNDR010000539.1:0-3556 GCF_031378165.1 Chamaesiphon sp. OTE_75_metabat_556 | reverse complement strand
CCGACTCCGATCGTTTTAGCCGGACGGGGCGATCGTGATGCGTTAAATTTTATCCTCGAACGGTTGCTCAATCCCGATCTAAAGCAATATTTTGAGCTGGGTGGCATTAACTTATCAGTGCTAGTTCATCAGCGACTGATCCATGTGATGAGTGAAGCCCCAAATTGTCCGATCCAAAGTCAAGTAGCGACGACGGTAGTTAAAGTCGTCAAGCAATTGAAATTGCCTGGAATCAGAGGCGTGCGCGTCCACGGCAGGCGATCGGGTCAATCAATCTCCCTATGGACGTATGGGGTCGATTTCGATGCACCACAGCGGCTGCTAGCACCACCACCGATCGCCACGCCCCGATCTCCACAGCCAGCCGATGTCAAAACGCCAAGTGCCAAAATCGATCGGCAACAGCGGCTCGGTGCCGCTTTGGTCGCAACGGGAATTTGGAAGCCACAACTCAATCTCGTCAATCCCCATCAACTCGCTTATCAACCCAAGTTCCGATGGCAACCATCGCTATTATTATTATGCGTGGGCTTGGGATTGACCATTGCTGGCGATTTTGCCATTAAATTGGCCTTAACAACCAAACAACCGATCGCGTCTGAGTCAACCGCAGCAGTGACGCCCCAACTCTCATTTAACAATCCGCTGCTGGAACAAAAGCTCGCCCAATACCAACTCCGCTGCTTGCAACATGGCGTACCTGACGTGCTGATCGTCGGTAGTTCGCGAGCATTACGTGGGATCGATCCTGAAGTATTACGGCGCGGGGCGATCGATCGCGGTTATCGCAATCCCAAGTTATATAATTTCGGCATTAATGGTGCCACCGCTCAAGTTGTCGATCTGATTTTACGACAACTCTTAACATCCCAACAGTTACCAAAATTAGTGATTTGGGCAGACGGTGCGCGGGCTTTTAATAGCGGGCGGATCGATCGCACCTATGAGGCAATTGCCCTATCCGATCGCTATCGCCAATTAGCACTAATGTCGGGCCTAAATAATACTAATTCACCACTATTTCAAGCCCAATCTTCCATTCGCGATCTTTCTCACGCGATCGATACCACGATCGATTCCCAACTCGCAAAGGCGTCTCCAGCCTACCACCATCGCGGTCGCATCAAAACCTGGTTGCAGTCCCAAGTGCCGTTGGGGCTTTCCAGTCTCGATCGAGCTAATCCTAACTTGCTCGATCCCAGTATCAATAGCGAGATTCTACCGGGTGGCAAATCTTCAGAAATTGATTTCGATGGATTTTTACCGTTAGAAATCCAATTCGAGCCGATTACTTATTATCAGAAATATACCAAGGTCACTGGCAATAGCGACGGCGACTATGCAAATTTTCAATTATTAGGCAGTCAGGATCGGGCGTTGCATCAAACGATCGACTTATTAGCTAGTCATCAGATTTCATTGATATTTGTCAATATGCCCTTAACGGATATCTATCTAGACAAACATCGCAGTCAGCATGAAGCAAGTTTTAAGCAATATATGCAACAATTAATGGACTCGCGTCAACTGACTTTTGTCAATCTCGATGGTGTCTTCAATACTCGCCATGATCTGTTTTCCGATCCGAGCCATCTCAACCAATTTGGCGCGATCGAGGTGAGCAAGTATTTAGCTAAACTCCCCAAAATTAGGTGGTAGCTAATGAAATTCATCTCATCTAATTATGCCCTGTTTCTCTGTATCATTCTCATCTGTTATTGGGGGATTGCCAGGACTCAAAATCAAAAACTATGGACGATTGTCATTTCTAGTGTCATCTTTTATATTTCTTTCAATCAACTTCAGTACTTTCCAGTCATCTTACTGATGGCTTTGGTTAACTACTGGATTGGTAAGATCTTATTAGAAAGCCAAATTATTGAATACAAAGAAATTCGCGACCGGCTTGGCGATGAATACTTTCGGCGGTGGCTACCTAGAGGGAAGCAACAGCGACAGCAAGTTTTAATTGCTGGTATCGTTTTTAATATCTTATTACTAATTGCCGCTAAATATATTCCGTTCCTGCTAGGGATATTGAGTCCAGTCAATCCAGTAGGTATTCAATCCTTGGCAGTCTGGATGAAAGCAAATTTTTTGCCGCCACTAGGAATTTCTTTTTTGAGTTTTGAATCGATCGCTTATTTAGTAGATGTCTACAAAGGTAGTCCTGCCACTGGAAATCTCCTCAAATATGCTGCCTATAAATCATTCTTCCCCAAATTAGTTTCGGGGCCAATTACTCATTACCATCAATTTGCACCGCAACTAAATAATTTACAATTTCCCTCGATCGAACGCCTGACGGAAGCTGGCTGGCTGATTGCTAGCGGTGCGATTAAAAAAACCCTGATTGCGGATAATCTCGCTACCTTTGTTAAGCTAGTATTCGATCCAAATACACTCGATCGAGCGGGAAGTATCGATCTGTGGCTGGCCATTTTTGCCTATGGCTTACAACTATATTTGGATTTTAGCGGCTATGTCGATATCGTCTTAGGCACAGCAATTCTGTTTGGGATTAATTTACCCAAAAACTTTAATTTTCCATACATGAGTACGAGCATCGCTGACTTTTGGCGGCGGTGGCATATCAGTCTGGGTAACTGGTTGCGCGACTATATTTATATTCCCCTCGGTGGTTCGCGATTGGGGTTGGTACGGACATGTCTGAACCTGTTTGCGCTGATGTTAATTTCGGGAATTTGGCATGGTGCCGATTGGGGTTATATCGTTTGGGGTGGGATTCATGGTGTCACCCTGATCGTTCATCGATATATTCATAACTTCTCCGAAAAAACCGCCGTCCTGTCTAGTTTTTGGCAAAGTCAATGGGGACATCTGTGCGGTTGGTTCCTGACTCAATTATTGGTATTTGTGACTTGGATTTGGTTTCGATTGCCCAATCTCTCCCAGTCAAATTTAGTTTTTTCACATCTATGGGGTTATCCGCGCGACGCGCAGTTTGCTACTAAAGTATATGTGGACAATCTCAATTTAGCAGCCAGTCAAATCTTCCTAATTTTAATCGGATTGACAATCGCGATGGCGATCGCTTATTTATTCGATCGAGCGTTGAAGCTCAATCTTAATTGGCATCTCAAATTAACTTTAATTCCGATTTGTTTATATATCGTCTGGTTGTTATCACCGACTGAAAGCCTAGCATTTATTTACTTTGATTTCTAAATACTCATTCGTACTCTCTCAAAGGATATCTGAGAACTCAATTGTGCTAAGCTCAAGCTCTAGAAAATCCCCCCTAACCCCCCTTAAAAAGGGGGGAACCGGACTCTTAGTCCCCCTTTTTAAGGGGGATTTACCCAGTAGAAACGCAGCAATTAGACTTTTCAGACATCTTCCCAGCTCCCCGCTCCCCGCTTATATTACAAACCGCGATCGTGCTGACTCGATCGATCGCCATTATGGGTTACAATAAGATATAAAGTACATAACTACTATTTTACTATGAGTCTTAATGTCGTTCATCTGGTGGGTAGAGTTGGTGGCGATCCAGAACTCAAATGGTTTGAGGGTTCGGGAAAATGCGTGTGTA
>NZ_JANNDR010000533.1:0-12733 GCF_031378165.1 Chamaesiphon sp. OTE_75_metabat_556 | reverse complement strand
AAAAAAAAAAATTTTTTTTTTTTTTTTTTTGTTAGAACCTTTTTTGGGGGTTAATTTATTCATCCCCCAAAACCATTGGATTCCCCTCAACCCGATCCAGTCCGCCTGGAAATCTTCAATAATCTGCTCAAATCGATCGCTGAAGAGATGGGGATTACCCTGCAAAATACTAGCTACTCAGTCAATATCAAAGAACGCCTCGACTTTAGTTGTGCCATCTTCGATCGATCTGGAGAATTGGTAGCTAATGCCCCACATATCCCCGTGCATCTGGGTTCGATGAGCGAAAGCGTCACCAGTCTAATTCAAGCCTGTGGTGCCACGTTGCAACCTGGGGATGTCTATATCTCCAATAATCCCTACAACGGCGGTACTCACCTACCCGATATCACGGCGATTACGCCGATCTTTCTGCCCACCGATCCGACTCCAGTATTTTACGTAGCATCGCGCGGACATCATGCGGATATTGGGGGCATCACCCCTGGCTCTATGCCCCCACACAGTACCTCGATCGAGCAAGAGGGGATTCTCATCGATAATTTTCAACTCGTCGCTGGCGATCGATTTCGGCTGGCTGAGGTGTTATCGTTACTCGCTGATTCCCCCTACCCTGCCCGCAATCCCCAGCAAAATATCGCCGATCTCCAAGCCCAAATTGCGGCGAATGAGCGGGGTGTTAAAGCTTTGATTGAAACGATCGATAAATATGGCTTAGATACCGTCGAGGCTTACATGCAACACGTTCGGGACAATGCCGAAGAGTCGGTGCGACGGGCAATTTCGGTATTAAATCCAGGGACGTTTACTTATCCAATGGATGATGGTTGTCAGATTCAAGTCAAGATTGAGATTGATCGATTCATGCGTGCAGCCACGATCGATTTTACAGGTACTTCCCCTCAACAACCCACCAATCTCAACGCCCCCTTGGCCATCTGCAAAGCGGTGGTACTATATGTCTTTCGCACCCTTGTCGATAATGATATTCCGCTCAATGCTGGCTGTCTCAAACCCCTGAACATCATCGTTCCCACCGGCTCGATGCTCCGTCCCCAATATCCCGCTGCGGTAGTCGCTGGCAATGTCGAAACCTCCCAAGCGATCGCCAATGCCCTCTATGGCGCGCTAGGTGTGATGGCGGCAGCACAAGGCACGATGAATAATTTTACCTTTGGTACCGATCGATATCAATACTATGAAACAATCTGCGGTGGCTCTGGTGCTGGATCTAGTTTTAACGGTACCGATGCAGTCCAAACTCATATGACAAATTCGCGACTGACAGATCCAGAAGTATTGGAACTCCGATTTCCGGTGCGATTGGAGAGCTTCAGTATTCACCTTCATAGTGGTGGACGTGGTAAATATACTGGAGGGAATGGCGTCATCCGCCGTATCCGTTGCCAGGAAGCGATGACGATGGGGATTTTGTCAGGACATCGATCGATCGCGCCATTTGGATTAGCAGGTGGTGAGCCAGGAGCTTTAGGGCGAAATAGCATCGAACGTGCTGATGGAACGATTGAATTCCTGGAAAGTAAGGCGGAGGTGCAGATGCAGGAGGGAGATATTTTCTTGATCGAGACTCCTGGTGGTGGTGGTTTTGGGATTTGGGAAGGATATTAAATCCATTAGTAAAAAAATCGCTAAAAAAGCATAGACCATAATGTTGGTCTATGCTTTTTAAAAACTAGTTAATCTAGCTCAAAATCGAGATTAAGTACCCGAAGTCCAAGAGTTGGCATAATCGATTTGGTCGGCATTGAGACTATCGATGTGAATGCCCATAGCTTCGAGCTTCATCCGCGCGATTTCTTTGTCCACATGGACGGGGATCGAGTGGATACCAGGAGTCAATTCGCCTTTATTTTTGACGAGATATTCGCAAGCCATTGCTTGGTTAGCAAAGCTCATATCCATAACTGCGCTAGGATGTCCTTCAGCGGCAGCCAGATTGACGAGACGACCTTCACCGATGACGATTACGGATTTGCCGTTTTTGAGTTTGTACTCTTCGGTAAAGTTGCGGACGGTGTTCACGCCAGTTGCTTTGCTAGCCAGAGTTTTGAGATCGATTTCGATATCAAAGTGACCGGAGTTACACACGATCGCGCCATCTTTCATCAAGTCGAAGTGTTCGCCACGGATGACATGCTTGTTACCAGTAACGGTGATAAAGATGTCGCCGACAGCAGCGGCTTTTTCCATTGTCATTACGCTAAAACCGTCCATAACGGCTTCAATTGCCTTGGTAGGGTCAATCTCAGTGACAACGACATTTGCACCCAATCCACGGGCACGCATGGCGGTACCTTTACCACACCAGCCGTAGCCAGCAACGACGATTGTTTTACCAGCGAGCAAAATATTGGTAGCGCGAATGATCCCATCTAAGGTGGATTGTCCGGTACCGTAGCGGTTATCAAAGAAATGCTTGGTGTCGGCATCGTTGACGTTGACAGCAGGGAAAGTCAATACGCCAGCTTTGAACATCGCCTGGAGGCGGACGATCCCAGTAGTGGTTTCTTCGGTAGTACCGATCAGTTCGCTCAGTTGAGATTGGCGTTCTTGAACCATGGTGGCAACTACATCACAACCATCATCGACGATGATATTGGGGTGGTGATCGAGTGCGGTTTGGACGTGACGTTTGTAAGTAGCTTCGTCTTCACCACGGAAGGCAAATACCGGAATTCCATAATCGACAACTAAACTAGCTGCAACATCATCCTGAGTAGAGAGGGGGTTGCTAGCAATTAGAATGGCATCAGCACCAGCCGCTTTGATCGCGATCGCGAGGTGAGCGGTTTCAGTGGTAATGTGGCAACAAGCGACGATGCGAATCCCCGCTAACGGCTTTTCGGCTGCAAACCGGTCGCGAATCTGGCGTAGCACGGGCATTTCTCGCCCTGCCCACTCAATCCGTTGCTTACCTTGGGGCGCGAGCGATAAATCCTTGACTTCGTGTTTCAGTGCAGTTGCTATCATAGACGCAGTTTGTAAATATATTTAAACTTAGATCTTTCCCTAGGTTACAGGAAATTCTCGAATTTATCACTCTTTGAATAAACAATCGGCATAAATTGCTAGGCAATAGCTGGCAAAATCAAGATCGTCCCTACTTATCTATTCACAAAATTTGGCTCCAGTCTTGTCAGATCGAGTCGCAGTGTCGGCAATCTCATCCCAGCATCCATCGTCGATACTAGTAAATTTCGTCACAATTGAGAATCACGATGTTTTCAATCATAAATATCTACCAGTTACTCGATCGAGTCGATTATTTTCCCGAAGCTTTTTATAATGCAATTACAGGTGAAGCCTTTCTTGAAATGGGTAGGTGGCAAATCACAGTTATTACCAGAAATTATCAAGCGGCTACCTTCAGAATACGATCGCTATTTCGAGCCTTTTTTAGGGGGTGGTGCAGTCTTCTTCTCTCTGCAAAATCGAACCGCATGTTTGGCCGATGTCAATAGTGAATTGATTAACACTTATTGTGTCATCAAAGATTGTGTTGAAGAGTTGATTGGAGATTTAGCCAAACATGTTTATGACAAGGACTAATACTATTCGCTGCGCGATGTCGATCGCCGCTTAGAATATCAATCCTGGAGCCAGATCCAAAGAGCGAGCCGCTTTATCTATCTCAATAAAACTTGTTACAATGGCTTGTATTGAGTCAACTCCAAACAGCAATTCAATACGCCGATCGGTACTTATAAAAACCCAAAGATCCTGGATGCAGATAACCTCCGAGCTTGCAGAGAAATTCTCCAAGATGTCGAGTTAATACATGGCAGTTTTCTAACGATCGAATCAAAAGTCACCTCTCAAGATCTAGTTTATTTCGATCCGCCGTACGTACCTTTAACTAAAACAGCTAATTTCACGTCCTATACCCGCGAAAAATTTGATGAAGATCGGCAAATCGAGCTATATAAATTATGCTGTCGATTGCACGATCGTGGGGTTAAATTTATGCTTTCTAACTCATCAGCACCATTCGTATTGGAGCTGTACGGGCAAGAACCAGCTTTTAAGATCGAATTGATTCAGGCTACTCGCTTAATTAATTCTCGCAGTGATAAACGGGGGCAAATACCAGAAGTGCTTGTCACCAACTACAAATATTAACTCCTCAGGCAAACGACAGAGATCGGAGATTGCCAGCAATCGGCACCTGCCATAATTTAGATCTCATCAGAGTTTTGTCTGGGGAAATTTCTCAGGATGCTCGCAACCCACAGCCTAAAACCGATCTCCGGCCCTCAGTTGTGTTAAACTAGGGACGTTGTTAAGCTACGCACCGTCTTTGATTAACGTATCTGAAATCGATACCCTCGCCCAGGAACTAGCTACGATTCAACAGACTGGCTCCAAGAAAATTGCCCTACTGGGTTCTCGCCATGTCCCCATCACTCACCAGCATCTGATCGAGATGATGAGCTACGCGCTAGTGCTCTCTGGCAATCGCCTGATTACCTCTGGTGCAACCGGTACAAATTCTGCGGCAATTCGTGGTGCTATTCGCGCCAATCGTGACATGTTGACAGTGATTTTACCCCAAAGTCTTGCGCGTCAGCCGCGCGAATCTCAAGATCAGTTGCAAAATGTCATGCATCTGGTAGAAAATCCTGACAACGATGCGCTATCGCTAGGTGAAGCTAGCGCACTCTGCAATCAGGAAATTGTTTCTCGTTGTCAGCAGTTGATCTGTTTTGCCTTCCACGATAGCGATACATTACTGCAAACTTGTCATGAAGCTGAGGAACAACGCAAAGTTGTTACTCTATTTTATTTCGATTAACTAACTTTACCGATCGATTTCGTCCTAGCTTGCTGGCTGGCTGCCCACAACCGTTTTATGAATTTCGCCAATCTTTCTACTTCGACAATTTTACTCGGCTCGATCGCGGCTGCGGCATCTTTAGTTTATTTTCCCTATTTAGTAGTGGCGATTACCCGCTTTCAAGTCGGGTTCGATATTTCAGCTCCCCGTGCGGCGTTTGACAAAATGCCAGATTATGGCAAACGAGCAACTTGGGCGCATCAGAACTCTTGGGAAGCCTTTATACTGTATAGTGCAGCCGCATTGATGGCTTATAGTACCCATCAAGAGTCAGCGACGGTAGTCAATTGTGCGATCAGTTTTACAGCAGCACGGCTATTCTATTCAATTTTTTATATCATTAATTTCCCGATCGGTCGATCGTTAATGTTTGGTGTCGGCTCCGTAGCCATCTTTACTCTCATGTCGATGAGCATCACCAGCACAATGAATTAGGGGTTAGGATTGAGGTGTTAGAAATTAGGGGTGTTGTCTAGATAGGAATTGAACCCCAAACTCAACAACTATCAACTGTCTTGATTTGCTAAACCGTCGGGAAACCCGACGAGCGCAAATCGCTATCAACTATCAACTATCAACTAATTAAATATGGCTTCTACATTTTCCTTTGATATTGTCAGCGATTTCGATAGACAGGAATTAGTCAATGCTCTCGATCAAACTAATCGGGAAATTAGCAGTCGTTACGATCTCAAAGATACCCAGACGACTGTGGAACTAGCTGAAGATAAGATTACCATCAATACAGCTAGCGAGATGACCCTCGATGCCGTCCACGATATGCTTCAGAGCAAAGCGATCAAACGGAATTTATCGCTGAAAATCTTTGACTACGGCAAAATTGAAGCGTCTAGTGGCAATCGCATCCGTCAAGAAGTCACCCTCCAAAAAGGCATCAGCCAAGAAATTGCCAAACAGATTTCCAAGCTAATTCGCGATGAATTTAAAAAAGTTCAGCCCTCAATTCAGGGTGATGTCGTCCGCGTCACTGCCAAGGATAAAGATGAATTGCAAGGGGTGATGCAGCGATTGAAACAAGAAGAGCTGCCCGTAGCTTTACAATTTACCAACTATCGGTAAAATAAATTGTTAAGATCGCAAACCCGACTGAGGTAAAGAAGTCGGGTCAATATTTTTAGCATAATTAAATATAAATCTGTCTACAGTTAATTAACCGCAAATTCTGTAAATTGCCGTTTAAAGGGAGAATGAAAGCCAATAATGATATCGTGCTTGGGTATATCTTTAGCTATTAGTTCGTTGGCAATACCTCCCTCAGTTCCATCATGCTGAATCCAGATTTTACCATTCTTAATATCTAAATGCAAAACACAACCATAAATTCTACGTTTGTGTGACCAACCAACATGAACTAGTTGATATCGATCTCTTTCTAAATCGAAAATTAATTCAGCTTCCACCTCTTCATTTGCTGATTTAATTTGACTATATTCAGTCAAAATATCTCGAACTATTTGTCGGTATTCATCTGTTTTTTCCATTTGACGATCGCCTCTTCTTCTGGTTCATAGACAATGAGATTGACACCATATTTCTCTACGAGTCGCCGTGGTAATTCTAAAGTGAAAAAACTTCGTTCGGCATCTACGGGTATTGCCAGGTATAGAATTCGATCTGGCTGTTCCTCTTCTAATGCAAGTTGGTACTTCAGAAATTGTCCTAATGCCGTACTGAATTCTGTTGTTGCCGAAACGCCAATAAAACTTTTAATTTCAACGGCAATTTTCTCGCCATTCTTTTCGGCACTCATTAACTGTTCTGCGGCAAGATCGATATACATATCGACGCCACCGAAGCGCAAGAACAGTGGATCGTCTGTAATTATCCACTGCTCTTTCTCTAGTGCGTGTTTTACTGCGTCATGAAAGATATCTTTAGCTGGCACAATTGATAGGTCATCAATAACGATCTCTTTGGCTCTATTATAGCCCGATCGACAGTCAAATCTAGCTATTTTACTAAGCGTTCTGGTAATCTGTCGAACCTTAATAAGTCATCGTAATTTTCCCGTTGGATAATGATATTTGCTTCACCATTATTAACCAAGACAGCAGCCGGACGCGTAATCCGATTATAGTTGGAAGACATACTATAGTTATACGCACCAGTTGCCGGAACTACCAAGATATCCCCAGGTACCGCCGCCGCGATGTGGGCATCTTTAATCAAGATATCACCAGACTCGCAATGTTTGCCCGCGATCGTTACAGTTTCAGTCATCGGTGCGGACATTTTATTGGCAATCATCGCCCGATATTGAGATTGATAAGTAATCGGGCGGGGATTGTCAGACATCCCACCATCGATACTGATATAGGTACGAATGCCAGGGACGGTTTTGTTACCGCCGACAGTATAGGCAGTGACACAGCTACTGCCAATCAACGAACGTCCAGGTTCGGATAAAACGCGTGGATAGGCAACTCCATGTGCGTCACAAGCAACTTTGAGGGCAGTGGCGACGTTTTTTACCCACTCATCGATGCTCTGCGGATCGTCAGCTTCGGTGTATTTAATCCCCAATCCACCGCCAACATTAATTTCACTGATGGGCAAACCGTGACTGAGGGCGAGTTTGTACCATTCCACCATCACGCCTGCTAAATCTTGGTGGGGTTGCTGCTCGAAAATTTGGGAACCGATGTGGGCGTGAACGCCGATACAGGTAATATCTGTCTGTTTACTTAGCCAAGTGAAGACTTCATCGAGTTGATTGGGATCGAAACCAAATTTACTATCTAAATGTCCCGTGCGAATATATTCGTGAGTGTGACACTCGATGCCGGGAGTGAGCCGAATCATTACGGGGACATGTTTGCATATCGCACTGGCAATAGAGGCAATATGTTCGAGTTCGAGCCAGTTATCGGCAATGATGCGACAATCTTTTGTAATTGCCAGTTCTAGTTCGGCGACTGATTTGTTATTACCGTGGAAGTAGATTTTTTCCGCACTCACTCCAGCCTTAATCGCGGTTAGAATTTCGCCACCGGACACCACATCGATTCCTAAATTTTCACTACCCGCGATCGCACAGATAGCCAGACAACTCCATGCTTTTGATGCATATATTACCAGAGATTCGCCAGGATAATATTTTTGCCACCCATCCCGATATTGTTGACAAGCGGTGCGTACCGATTGCTCGTCGAGGATATATAAAGGAGAACCAAATTGCTCAATTAACTCGGTGACATCGCAGCCGCCAATTTCGAGACAATCCCTGTCGTTTACTTTCGCTGTCAGGGGGAGAATGTGCTGGTTGGGTGAAGCGTCGGGAGTAGCTGCGGGCAAGTACTGGCGGCTGGTGGGATGGGTTGCGGAGATCGATACCATTGGAATGTTTACACTGAGAATCTGGATTCCTAAATTATAATAGAAGTGCGATGGTTAGTAGACTGACAACCAATTTAGCACTGGCTGTTAAAATCTGATTATGTTACAAGTAGACCGTAAATATTTACCCTCTAGCACCGAGTTACCGGACTCTGACGATACGCCTGTGGATAATGTAGGCGTTCCGACGTCGCGAAGCGAAGACCAGAATTGGCTCCCTAATGTCTTACTTTTACTCTTAAAGTATATTTGGGCAGACCGAACCGACTGGTTTTTCGGCATCGATATGGGAGTCTATCATCCCACTGGCTTAAATCACCGCTTTCCTGTCGTCCCTGATGGATTTTTGAGTTTGGGCGTAGAGCGACGCAAGGGGAATAAATCTCGTCGTAGCTATGTGCTGTGGGAGGAAAATGATATCCCGCCGATTCTCACCTTAGAAGTAGTATCTTGGACGCCTGGGGGTGAGTATGAGGAGAAAATGGCTATTTATGCCAAGTTGGGGGTGCTTTATTACGTCATCTACAATCCAGAATACTGGCAACGAGATCGTCATCAACCATTTGAAGTTTATAAGTTGGTAGACGGTGCTTATCAACTCCAAATTGGTGAGCCTTATTGGTTCCCCGAAATTGGTTTGGGGATCGGGCGTTGTCAAGAGATATCTGGAGCAGTCGAGCAAGAAGTTTTATCTTGGTTCGATGCTCAAAGCCATCGCTATCTATGCCCTGAAGAATTAGCTCAAATTGCTGCGGAAGAAGCGAGACTAGCTAGACAAGAGGCTGAAGATACAAAAGCTCAATTAGCCCAAGCATTAACAAGAATTAGAGAATTAGAAGGTAGTTAGATATCTACTCGACAACTTTTCGTAATGCTTTCATCTGCGATCGATGTTTCTTGGCTGCCAATCTTCGCCGATCTTGGCCTTTGCTTGGCTTTCTAATTTTACGCGGCAAGACGATAACGGCTACGCTCAGAATCAACGCACGCAATCGATCGAAAGCCTCAGCTCGATTGCGTTCTTGACTGCGGTGTTCTTGCGATTTAATCACGATAACACCTTCATTGGTAATCCGGCGATCACTCAATTTGAGCAGCCGTTCTTTATACCAGTCAGGTAAGGAAGATGCTTGGATATCAAAGCGTAAGTGAATAGCTGTCGCCACCTTATTGACATTTTGACCGCCAGCACCCTGCGATCGAATGGCACTAATCTCGATTTCACTAAAGGGAAGGCTAATCGTTTTAGAAATCTCAAGCATGTCCGATCTAAAGCTGTTGGGCGATATCGAGGCTACATTACCCAATTTACTCGATCGCTGTCGAGATGACACTCTGCTGTTCGAGCATTCGAGCCGTATCCACAATTAAAACGAGCGCGCTAAGTTAACACCGGTGGCAACCCAACTTCCTTGGGCGTGACTAATTTGCCCTCAAAACTCATTGCATATTCTCCCACAGTTCTGGATTCCGCAACATAACGACGCAGTTCGGCTCGATCGAAATCATTATCCACGCCACCCAATAGATAGACAATCAACTTCGCCGCTAAATCGCGCCCAGATACCAGAATCCGCTTCTTATTGGGGTCGTACAAAATCCCATACCAGAGCGACTGAGGCAAGTTAATCTGACTAAAGCCACCATCGGCATCATAGCGATCGAGTTTACGCAAAACCTCAGTTTCAGCCATTTGTTTTTTAAAAACCGCCATCCCTACCCCTTGCGCGAAGGCAACTTGGCCGACGGGACGAAATAGGATATGCCCCTCGCCGCCCCCAGGCTCGAAACTAAAGCGGCGCAATTGAGTGGTATCCTCTGCCTGCAAACGTCCGTAACTGGTAAATTGGGACAACCGATCGAATAACCAATTAAAAGCTGCAATTCCGGCTGCTAACTCGGCGGGATCGGGACGCAATGGCACTAAACCTTTTTGGGCTTTGGGTTTCCAATCAGGGAACTGATATTGTAGATATTTTGCTGCCATATCTTGCAAAGCTTGGAGCGTGGTTAGTACGGTGGTTTTTGTCGCCACCGTCGCACTATCCCAATTCACACGCGGTTTGCGTCCGGGGATATCTTTTAATAACGGATGATTGACAGCGATTTGCCTTGCCACGATCGCAAAGCCATCATTTTCATCAAGTTGAGCCAATTGTCCCTTACTCAGCGCGATCGCCATCAGATTAACATGGACGAAGATCGATCGAATCCGCCGCCGCGCTGCCAGTTGCGTCTCCCCTTTCACCACCGCTGAGATAAATTCAATCCCGATCGTTTCCTGGGGCAAACTTGCTAAATACGCTTGCGATGTCCCCAATTCTGCCAGTGTAATTTTATGACCGACTGGATGCCGTTCTTTGTTATATCTAGGCAACTCACCCGCACGTAATAACTCCATCAAACCCTGAACGCCCATCAATCGATGTTGTCCATCGAGAGCATAGATCCGCACGGATTCGCCCACATCTAATAATCCGACACTATTATTGCCATCGATCGGCATAAATATCGCCGCCGACTCATTCGCTTTGCCACCTCTGCCCCACTCTGGCGCATGAATATTATCCACCCACGATCGATCGATCGTCACTAAGACGGGTGGAAACTTATGAGTAGTTCGTCCGGCTAAATATTGAACCAACGCCGCCTGTCTGCTCCAGTCGAGGGGACGCTGTTGGATGACTTCGATACTGTCACTATCGATGGCGATGTTTTTGGCTTGAGGCTGATGTTGCTCGGATAGCAAGTTCATCTCTGAAGCATATTTTACGCGATCGGCCAGCCATTGCAACGTGACTGAGCCGATATATGCTTCGCTGCCACCCATCTGGGTACGTTGGACGAGGATTTCATGGGGCTGAAGGTTCGGAATCTTGCTGGCTGGCATTATCAAAGGAGCGATGAGGCGATCGCAACTAGACTAGCAGCTTTCTCATCATCCTTTCTAGAGGTTTTTAAAAACTTAATAGACGCTCGCCAGATCGGAATTTGGCAATAGCACTAAAATAAAATCGCCTTATTGATAGCTAGAATTTGGCGGCATCACTCTCTAATTTATCCGCTTCAGCAAAATCGAGATCGATTTCTGCCCCGTAGGCAATGGAATTTTGAGAGTAATATTATCGCGATCAAGACATTTGTATGCAGACTTAATTGTGGGTTTGTCACGATCGCCGAAGAGCGGGAATAAGCGATCTCCAGTGAGCTTCAAACTCTCACCCAAATTGAGTCTGGTGGTCAGTCGTTGATAATTTTGGGAGCTAAACGTCAAGGTACTATCAGGATTTACTTGAAATCTCGCATTGGCACTACCAGACAAGCCGATGCCAATTCTGTCGATTCTAGCTCCAGTTTCTTTCGTTTTTAAGGTATATCTTTGTTCGAGATCGACTGCTTCAAAAGATGCATGCCCATTGCGTTCGATCGTCACCTTCGCGTAGCCGATCATCTGAGGATTGGTAACGTTGGCTTGAGTGAAAGTTTGGATAACTGGCTGCCAATAACCGCTCAAATCGGCGACTTGCCAGGTGCCGACATAACAATATGGTTCCCCTGTTGGTTGCGGTGGAATCGTTACGGGTGGCGGTGTGAGATTCTTGGCTGCTTTGGTCGGTAGTGGCTCTGGGGGATTGTTGACTGCTGGCGTTGGCAGTGGTGCTGGGGGTGCTGGTGGTGTTTCGGGTGCTGGGGGTGCTGGTGGTGTTTCGGGTGCTGGGGTAGGAGCTGCTGCCAGTTGGATTTTTTGCGGTCGGGAGGCAATCTTGTTGACATCGACAGGACGTAGTGCCAGCCGAGATTTCGATTTGCGACCGGGTGTGGCTGTTGCCATAAAATCATAACGTTGACCGCGACCGGGATTGGTCGTCGTCAAGCAGATATGGGAGACTTCACTCACAGCCGGAAAGCTAAATCTGGACTCGACGAGTTTACTCCCATCAGCTTGAGATTTACCAATCGCATTATTATGAAAAAACCGTAAGGCTTTTTTTTGGTCGTAGATCGCAAATTTGAGAATGCCCGCTCCACCAGTTTTGACCTTAAGGGTAATGCGGGTGTTTGGCTCTACCGACAAACCATAACAGACTTCCCCTTGGGGATTGCTAGGGGATGCCGTTAGCGCACCAGTATATTCTTTGCCCAAGGCCATCGGCACGGTGGGGACAGCATCTGTCGCTAATGCAGCTAAAGGGCTAATCAGTGTGAGGAGCGGTAAGATCCGCCCAATTGCGAACTGGGACATATTGGTAGATTAACACTCGATCGACTCGATCATCTGCGGCCGTCTGGATCTGAGGATTTTGGCGGTCGCTGAAGCTATCAATCGATCGAGTGTTAGATAGTACTCGTATAGATATATATTTCCCAATTACGACCCAGATCGACCATTTGAATTACAAAAATACACCAAATTTCTTAAACATTGGCCAGATTGCCAAATTGGTCTGTAAATTAAGAAATCGTATGCTTTTCGGCGCGACGCTGGAATTGCGTCCCGGCGAAGTGGCGGTTCTTCTCGGC
>NZ_JANNDR010000526.1:0-4802 GCF_031378165.1 Chamaesiphon sp. OTE_75_metabat_556 | reverse complement strand
GCACGAGAGAATTTACAGGTAATCGCTCGAATTATCGTATCTTAGCATCGGTCGCTGACCGACCGTACGCTGCGCGAACAGGCGGCGATGAGCAATTTTGGGTATACTAGTATGGGGACACTATTCTTTCTAACTTAGTAGCTATGTCAGATCTCGATCGCGGCATCATGAAATTCAAAGGGGCAGATACGCCAGCAGCCATCGCCATCTCTTCGACGTTGGTATTAGGTGGGATTGTCGTCCTTGTCATCTGGGCATTGCGACACGCCTACGCGGTATAAAGGCATTTATCGGCGATCGAGTTTACAGCATTCAAAAACAAAATAATTTTGTCCGCTAAAATGGACGACACACCCAACCCGAATGGTAGGGGTAATTTCTTGTCTCGCTAAACCGTCGGGTTTCCCGACGAGCGCGAGCCGCTGTCTTGACGCTCTCGACCTGGAGGAAACCTCCAGAACGAGCGTCGCTTCATGAATTACCCCTACCATTATTTGCCAGTAAAGCCTGAAACGCTGTTAAATGCCGATTCATACACTACCGATCGATGTTATTCACCTCATTGCTGCTGGGGAAGTTATTGATTCTCTGAGCGCGGTGGTGCGGGAACTGTGTGAGAATGCGATCGATGCTGGCGCAACGAGAATTACTGTTTCGTTATTTCCCGATCGCTGGCGGATTCGGGTCGCTGATAATGGGATTGGGATCGAACTAGCCGATCTCCAACAGGCAGCAACCGCCCATAGTACGAGCAAAATTGACGATCGCGACGATCTTTTTCATATTACTAGTTTAGGCTTTCGGGGCGAGGCGCTGCATAGTCTGGCTCAACTTGCCAATCTGGAAATCTACAGCCGTCCCCGCCATAGTAGCGACGGTTGGCATCTAGTCTACAACCATCAGGGTGAAGTCATGCGACAGCAAGAAGTTGCGATCGCCCCCGGTACGGCAATCGATGTCGAAGATCTATTTGGGGACTGGGAAGCTAGACGGGAAGGTTTACCCAATCTCAATTGTCAACTGCGCCAAGTACAGACGGTAATTCACCATCTATCGCTCTGTCATCCCCAGATTAGTTGGCTGGTAGAACAGCAGCATCGTCCCTGGTTTCAAATTATTGGCTCTAAAACTACCCAGCAAATTATCCCTCAATTGTTGCCGAAAGTGCGGGTGGACGATCTTCAACATGTGGAGATGAGCGTCTGTCCCCTCGGTCGCACCACAGAACGTCTCGAACTAGGATTACAAACAGCATTAGCAGATCGTCAAACGTATCGCACGATGTTGGCACCAGAATGTAGCCCCGTACCAGAAATAGCGTCGCGAATTCAGTTGACTTTGGGATTGCCCGATCGGTGTCATCGCCATCGGCTAGACTGGGTAAAGGTTGCGGTTAACGGTCGGATTGTCAGAGCACCAGAATTGGAGCAAACGATCGTCAGTAGCTTGGCACGAACATTGCCACGCGATCGTTATCCCGTCTGCTTTTTACATCTTCAGATTCCCCCTCACTACATCGACTGGAATCGCCATCCCGCCAAAGTGGAAATCTATCTCCAGCAGGTAGAATACTGGCAAGCGCAAGTATCCCAAGCGATCGATCGTGCCTTAAATCTTGAGCCGGAATCGATCGATGATGATACTCACACCAGCCGCATCGGTAAACTACTCGCAGTCGCCGAGCAGCAAGGAGCCTACCATATCCCCCAACGGGCAATTATTAATGATGGCGATGGTTTGGGCTTGCTCGAACTCCGCGCTGTCGGACAAGTACTCAATACCTATATCATTGCCGAACATGCCGATGGACTGTGGCTAGTAGAGCAACATATCGCTCACGAGCGGGTGTTATACGAGCAAATAAGCACTGCTTGGCAGCTTTTACCACTCGAACCGCCAATAATTCTCTCGCACCTGTCAGAGCGGCAAATAGCCCAATTACAGCAAATCGGCATTACGATCGACCCTTTTGGTGAAGGCTTATGGGCGATTCGGACGGCTCCCGCGCCCCTACTGATGCGGGAAGATCTCGCAGCGGCAATTACCGAACTCAGCTTAGGCGGAGACTTACAAGCCGCTCAAGTGGCTGTAGCCTGTCGCTGTGCGATTCGGAATGGGACATCCCTGAGTCTACCAGAGATGCAAAGTTTACTCGATCGCTGGCAACGCACCCGCAATCCCCGCACCTGTCCCCATGGACGACCGATTTATCTGTCATTTAAAGAAAGCAGTCTGGCGAGATCGTTTCGCCGTCATTGGGTAATTGGTAAAAGTCACGGGATTTAGGACATCTATCGATCGACAATTTCCCGATCTTGCTGTTACATAGCAGGGTTAAAATTACACAGGTAACTCGATCGCTATATGTCTCAATTTCCCCACGACCAGTTTGCCAAAGATTTACTCGAAAGTTTGCTCTCCCCATTTGGGAAAGTGGAAACCGATCGCAAAATTAGTGGTGAAGTCCGAGAAATTGATGTTTGTTTTTTCCCGCATTCAGAAGTTTCCAATCTTCCCAGTTTAGGATTACTGAGCAAATTAGCCGCAACAGGAGCGGCATTTGAGCCGTTTCGCAATCCAGTCAGTGCCGATGAGATTCGCAGTTGCGAAGCGAAACTATTCGATCTCCACTCCGAACTCAACCGCCAATCCAAACGCCAACAACAGCGCAAGCAAGATGATTCTCTATTACCAATGCTGTGGATTCTCACACCCACATTAGCCGCAGCTACTTTAGAGAGTTTTGGTGCTATAACTGATGTAGAGGGCTGGGGTGGTGGCGTTTATTTATTCCCGCCCGGACAAAAGACCGGAATTGTGGTGATTCACCAATTACCAGAGACACCCGATACTCTGTGGTTGAGAATACTGGGTAAGCATAAGGTGCAACAACGAGCCGTTGACGAAATTAATTACCTCCGGTAGGCTACGCCAACGACTCGACGCAAATAGTCCCTACCGCCAAAATGCCCTAAAACTACTTTCAGATTTGATGGTAGTGCTAGATGCAAGACAAAATCAAAATAATCGCGAACCGGAGTTACTAATGAGTTTGAAAACTTCTGCAATTTATCTAGAACAGATCGAGAAAATCACCCAAAAGGGTCTGCAACAGGGAATCGAACAGGGAATCGAACAGGGACGAACAAGCGAAGGGAGAATATTAGTTCTCAAGATGCTTACTCGGAAGTTGGGTGGTTTATCGCCGGAATTGACTACAAAAGTAAGTGAGTTGAGTCTCGATCGATTGGAAGCTCTCGGTGAGGATTTGTTGGATTTTCAGTCGGTAGGTGATTTAGAGAATTGGTTGGGGTAACTGAATAAATATTATTGATGAAAATTGAGACTTATTTATGAATTACTCATACCAAAAAGAATTTCAAGAGACATTAAAAAGAACTGAAAGATTAGGCTTCGCCACTCCAACATGGGAATTTAAAAACCTATCCTTGTATTCTAATAACAACAAAACCGTTAAAATAATTTGTGCTACATTCAATAGGTTTTTGAAAAGTCATGGAATGTCATACGAAGATCTAGTTGGCAACTGTATATTCGTCCACAATGGAATTTCCGAATTAATTGCCAGTAAAATAAGTTGTAATTCAGTTGTTACAATTGGGTGGTTCTATGATGAGACAATTGATAAATCATCCTATGAATTCACAGAAGAAGAATTTCAGATTTTGAATATAAAAGATCCTTAGTAGATTTCTCAATGAAAATTAGACGAACTGAGCTGCTCTGGAGTCGCAGTCTGCTCAGCATCAATTCTCATCGATCGATCGCATTAAATTTGAGAGTCTTGTTGTTGATACAAGCAGTAATAGCGACCTTTGAGAGCCATCAGTTCCTCATGTGTCCCCTGCTCGGCGACAACGCCGCGATCCATCATCAAGATCGTATCGGCATTGCGGATGGTAGTCAGGCGATGGGTGATAAAGAACACCGTTCTGTCTGCTAACGCAGCGGCGATATTCGTACAGACTTGCCGTTCCGATTCATAATCGAGGGCACTAGTTGCCTCATCCAAGATTAATAAGCGGGGGTTTTGGAGGATCGTCCGCGCGATCGCAATCCGTTGGCGTTGTCCGCCCGACAAGCTGGCACCGCGTTCGCCCACTTGCGAGTTATATCCATTCGGTAGCTCCATGATAAAGTCATGAGCGTAGGCAATTTTGGCCGCCTGAATAATCTGGTCGGTAGTGGCATCGGGATAATTGAGGGCGATATTTTCCTGAACACTCCCTTCAAATAACAGCGTATCTTGCGGGACGATCCCGATTTGCTGGCGCAGGGAATAGAGTTCGACCTTGGCGATATCATAATCATCGATCGAGATCCGACCGGATTCGAGCGGATACAAGCGGGGTAATAACTTCATCAACGTACTTTTCCCAGAGCCACTTTGACCGACAACCCCGATAAATTTACCCGCCTCGAATTCTAGACTGACACCATCTAAATTGAGCGCGCCAGTGGGTGCAAACCGGAAGGAAACGTTATCGAATTTGACCTTGCCGCGAATCGTTGGCATCGGGATATTACCCCGATCGATTTCGGTGGATTCCATCGGTGTATCCAGAATATCGGCGATCCGTTCGAGGGAAATGGCCGTCTCCTGGAAGTTTTGCCACAATTGCGTCAACCGCAATAGCGGGCTAGTGACATAGCCGGAAATAATCCGAAAGGCGATCAGTTGCCCTAAGGTGAGTTTGCCATCGAGGACTAAATAAGCCCCCACCCACAGCACCAACAGACTGGAAATCTGATTGAGAAAGGTGGTAGCAGCATTGGCCGTG
>NZ_JANNDR010000015.1:0-16818 GCF_031378165.1 Chamaesiphon sp. OTE_75_metabat_556 | reverse complement strand
CGGGCACCCCTCCAAGGAGGGGATTTATAGACAAGAGAAGATCGATAGTGTGTATTATTGAAAATATTCAGATTGGATTGTCGATCGGTAATTCCCGCTATCATTGGGCGTGGTTTTTAAATACTAAACTTCAATCTAGTTGGGATACAACACATTTAACACCAGATCGATTCTTTCACTTATTCCCACTTGACTTACAATCTTCGATCGATCAATTGCAACTAGAGATCGATCGGATTCCGATCTATTTGGCGTCTGTCGTCCCCAGTCAAACCGCAATTTGGCAACAGTTGGATCGAGTTAAAGTTATTACTTTAAATAATATTCCCTTACTCAATCTCTATCCGACAGTAGGAATCGATCGAGCATTAGCTGTATTCGGCGCGGGTGAAATTTATGGCTATCCAGTATTAGTTATCGATGGGGGTACGGCACTAACTATTACTGGTGTTGATAATAATAATCATCGTCTTGTTGGTGGCGCAATTATGCCAGGATTGAGATTGCAAATTCGATCTCTTTATTCAGGTACCGCTGCCTTACCAGAAATAGTTTTGCCCCCACAATTACCACCACGGTGGAGCGACAATACCCCAGGATCGATCGCCAGTGGCATCCTACATACAGTTAGTGCTGGGATTAGGGATTTTATTCGGGATTGGCAGCAATTATTTCCAGATAGTCAAATCGTTTTTACTGGGGGGGATGGGGAATTATTGGTTAAATATTTACAGATTGAATCTATCGATCAATTAAGGTTCGATCGACAGTTGTTATTTCATGGTATGTCAGCACTTTTAAAAAATTAATTCACTAGTCCAACAATAACTTTCACCACAATTCTACTTCTTCCCGATCAATTTTCACTTGCACGCGCTCGATAAAAGCTTGAATCTCTCTAGCAATTTGTCGTCCAGAATCTGGTGAATCAGGATCGGTATCTTTAATCGATTTATATTCGGCTTGTCGCACGCTGCGCGCATAATCCTGACTTTGCTCGATCGTAAATCGATCGTCTCTATCGATCTGTAAAACTAATAATGGTGACTTAAATTGAGCTAATCGATCGGCAACTAATTCCTGCCGAATCTCATTAGTCGATCGTTGAAATAACAAATGACAAGTCGTCGGAAATTTACTCAGAAATTGCCAATAAGCTTGGCTGCGGACTAGTGGATGAGCACCATCACTAATTGAGATTGTTGCGGCTAAACCTTTGAGCCAGAGTTTAAATAATACTGGATGGGCGAGTAATAACTTGGTTAAGGTACTGTACTTCTGCCATCCAGTTAGCGAAAATCCTTCGGGTGAGATGGCGACTACCCCTCGCACTCGATCTGGATATTTCAAAGTATAGCTGGCCGCAATCCACGCACCTAGAGAATGCCCGACTAAATAAACTGGGTGCAACTTGAGCGTACTCAAAAACTCATGCAGATGTGCGACTTCCATGTCAATCGACGTCGGCGTGTGAGTGGAGACCGAATTACCAAATCCGAGCAAATCTGGAGCCAAGCAATGAAACTGCCGGCGCATCTGGTGCATGACATCTTGCCATTGACTACGATCGTGCCAACTACCATGCAAAAAGACGATCGCCGGACGACGAGCATCACCAGCTTCATCCCAGAAGGTAGGTCCGGTTGAGAGTTTGATGCGAGAACTAAGATCGACCATAGGGGCTAAAGAAGGGGAATGGCAAACCAACAGGTCAGAATTGCGAGGAAGTACTCAAGACCAACCACCGCTAGTTTTATCGTACAACCGTCAACGCTCACACTTCAATTTATTCATTGGATTTACTGGTCTTTCGAGCGCGCGATCGCGTATGATATAATTTGCTAAAGCTATGTCCGATCGGATTAAACTTCCGATAGTTATGTTTAATATTTATTGTATTGAGACAGCTACGGATTTCTAGCGCAGCCCAGGCGGAATCAATCCCAATCGGGCTGGCAAAGTTCATTTATCGTTTATTTTTACAGAGGCAAATATGGCAAAACGCCGCAACCTGAAGAAGGAAAAGGCGGAGCGTAATCAAGCATACGCTCGTAAATTCAGAAAACGCCCCACTGGCGGTCGGATGTTCAAATCGAGATTCCGTCCCCAATCCAATGGCACTTCGGCTGAGGAAGATAACGAAGATACCTCCGCAGCAGCAACCTAGATTAGAAAGTAGAGTGTAGGGGGTAGAGAGTAGGGAAGATCGAACTTCTGTGCTGCTATTATCCCCGACTGCTCCTACTAACCAATCTGAATTCTGGCTCGATCGATCGCTTGACGAACTCGATCGAATCCAGTCCCAGCATAACTATTTCGCGCTGCTACTACTTGTCTGGGGTCGATGGCGGCATAGATATCTGGCTCAAATGCTGGATGCAGTTCTTGCCACTCACCTAGACTCAAATCTTTGAGCAATTTATTTTGGCTCAAGCAAGTTTTTACCACTTTACCGACCAGATTGTAGGCTTCGCGGAAAGGTACACCCTTATTAGCCAGATAGTCCGCGACATCAGTGGCGTTAGCAAAATCGGCAGCAACAGCTTCAGCTAGCCGCGCTGGGCGAAACTCAATTCCTTCGTGCATCAAGATCGTCATCGCTTCCAGGCAAGCACGCACCGTATCGACCGCATCAAACAAAGCTTCTTTATCTTCTTGTAGATCCTTGTTATAAGCCAGAGGCAAGCCCTTCATCATCACCAGCATCGCCTGGAGATGTCCAAATACGCGTCCGGTTTTGCCGCGCACGAGTTCTGGCACATCGGGATTCTTCTTCTGGGGCATGATACTCGAACCTGTCGCACAGCGATCGGTCAAGCTGACAAATCGAAACTCCTCGGATGCCCAGATGATGACCTCTTCCGCCAAACGGCTTAAATGTACCATAATCAAACTGGCAGCACCAAGAAATTCGATCGCAAAATCCCGATCGCTCACGCCATCCAAACTATTGCCATAAATAGCATCAAAACCGAGTAACTCCGCTGTGTAGGCGCGATCAATCGGAAATGTCGTCCCCGCTAGCGCACCACATCCTAACGGCGAAATATTCGTGCGTTTGTAAACATCATTCAGCCGCTCCCAGTCGCGCTGAGACATCTCAAAATAAGCCAGTAGGTGGTGTGCCAAACTTAGCGGTTGAGCGCGTTGGAGATGGGTATAGCCAGGAATTAGCGTATCGACATGCTGCTCTGCCAGCATGAGCAATACCTGCTGGAAATCGCGGAGTTGGGTTTGGATCTGCCGGATGCGATCGCGGAGGTATAATCTAGTATCGGTACCGACTTGGTCGTTACGCGATCGAGCGGTATGCAGCTTTTTACCGACATCGCCGACGATCTCTGTCAGCCGCCGTTCGACGGCAAAATGGACATCTTCAGCATCGATACCGGGCTGAAAGTTGCCAGCCTGATATTCTTGGCGGATTTGCTCCAAGCCAGCAACAAGTAAATTGCCCTCTTCAGCACTGACGATCCCCGTCTGCGCCAGCATTCGCGCGTGAGCGCAGGAGCCAGTCAGATCGTATTCGATCAATTCGAGATCGAAGCCGATACTAGCATTGAATTTGGCGATCGCTGGATGTAGAGTACCTTCAAAGCGATCGCTCCAAGTCTGTGGTCGATCCATATAAAAAAGTAAGAGGCAAAAGCTCTTGAGATGAGGATGTAATCGCGATCAACAACCAGCCATATGCCGGAACCATCAGTCGGCTAGACCGGTTAGTAGTTACTAGTCAGTATTTCCACGCTATCATGTGAATGTCATGTCAACTATAAAGTTTACTAAAACATCCACATGTCTATCCAACAAACAACCATCAAAGCCAGTAGTTTATTAACCGTTCTCTGTTTGAGTGCTGCCCTAGCCATTACTAGTTGCGGCAAAAAAACCGAAACAGAAACTACCCAAACTACGACTAAAACTGAGACAGCTACCGCACCTACTACTGGTGCTACTACGGCTCCTGCCGCTGGTGCTGGTGGAGCCTTATCCGCAGCCGAAAAAACCCAATTGACGCCGGTTAAGACTGCCCTAGTCATGGCCAATAGTGCGATCAAAAGTGGTGATATTGCCAAAGCCAAGACTCAATTTGCAAAATTTAGCAGCGTATGGCCGACTGTCGAGCCTCTCGTCAAAGCCAAAGCTGGTGCTAACTATGCCGCAATCGCTAGCGGTATCGAAATGGTCAAAACTGCTATGGGTAGTGCTACACCAGACAAAGCCAAGGCCGCTGAAGGTCTGACCTCCACGATCAAAGCCATGAATGCTGTCATCGACAAGAAATAAGTTAAATTTGTAGCATTTCAGTATTCCCAGTTTTGCTCGCTCACACTCCCTGCAAAGGGGAACAACTGAAACACATCTCTTCTCGACTCGATAAATTTCGCTCCTGTCAGCATTTAGATCCCAATCTAGTTGGAGATGTTATAGTAGGATCGACCCCTAGGTTGACACAGGATATATAATGGCTGCGACTAATGGATCTAAATATCAGACGATCGTTCGTCCGCTGCAATATCGGGATATTGACGCGATCGCTAGCTTATGTCAACAAGTAACTATTCCCGATCCGGCAGTCAAGCTGCAAATCGAGCACCTGCTCAAACAGATGAGTCGCTGGTACGCGCCATTTCAGTTTCTAAATATTATTCCCACGCCTAGTCTGACCGATCGAGCTTTGTTAGTGGCCGAATGCGAACAACAAGTTCGGGGCGCGATTAGTGTTTCACCTTTCAATCGCACTCGCAGCACCTGGCATGTAGAATGGGTCTCGATCGATCGCCAATCAGCTACCCCAGAAGAAGTAACGGGGAAAAGTGATATTGGATCGCAATTATTACGTTATTGCTTCGAGCATATCGTTGATGCCAGTACATGGGTGCTAGAAGTAGATGTCAATGACAGCTCCTCCCTCGCGCTCTATCGACAGAATGGTTTTCAACCACTAGCGCACATGACCTATTGGGAAATTGCGCCCGAACTACTGCAAGAATTGGCACAGCGCGAGCCAGACTTACCCAATCTGTTGCCAGTCAGAAATACTGACGCGCAACTGATCTATCAATTAGATACAGTATCGATGCCGCCCCTATTGCGACAAGTCTTTGATCGTCAAGTTCACGACTTCAAACACAACATCGTGCAAACGATGGTGGGGAAAGTCCGCCAGTGGCTGCAACAAAAGCAATCCTTCAGCAACTATGTGTTTGAGACACAGCGCAAAGCTGCGATCGGTTATTATCACTTATCGCTCAATACCGATCGTTACCAAACTGGTAATGAAGAGTATCGCACCCACCAGGCAGAATTGACCGTCCATCCTGCTTATACTTGGCTCTATCCAGAGCTAATGGCTCAATTGGCACGTTCTTGTCAATACCTGCCTTCACAGCCGCTCCAACTAGTTTCGGCTGACTATCAACCCGAACGCGAAGAATACTTCCACCAAATCGGTGCGGTTCGGGTCAAGCATAGTCTCCTAATGTCCCGTTCGGTATGGCACAAGCTCCGCGAAGCCAAGCATCTTTCCCTGGAAAATCTCCAAATTGCCGAGATGCTCCAAAGCCTGCAACCCTCGCGCCAACCACTCCCCAATCGGATCGAAAAAAACGATCCAGAGGATCTCTCTTAGGTTGCATAGATAGATGCAGGACAAATAATGGGCGCGCTGATTGCTGAAATCATCAGTTGGATTTTCAGCTCGATTATCTTCGATATCTTGATTAAAATCCCAGGTTATGGGATTGCTATTTTACTGTGTAGATTGGGATTGAGAAAGATCGATCGAGAAATCTCTCCTGATGGAGCGATGAGTATTACTTGTGGATTATTGTTCTGGGTAATAATTGGAAGTATCGGCTATCGATTTTTACAATTGAGAAAGTAAAATATTTGGGAATGTGCTTAGTCACTGTCTAGACAGTGACTAAGCAGAGAATAGCCTTCAAGCAAGGAGTGTGAATAATAATTTTGATGTTGCTGATTTGCAGTATGATTTGTCTCCGAAATTTAGAGTAGGGGTAATTCATGAATTACCCCTACTCTAAATTTCAGGGATTGTCTAAGCGAGTAAATCATAACTAAACTCAGCAATACCTGAATTCTGCCGATTCATCGCCGTTAAGCTGATAGAATAAAACTAATTAAGTAGACAGATCTTAGACCCCCAGTTGTCTCACTACTGTATTTAACATCGAATTTATGATCGTTGCACTGTTGTATTTAATTTTGAGTGGGGCTTACCTGCTAGTATTTCCTGGTGCATTGTACTTGTATCTGCAAAAGCGATGGTATGTCGCTAGCTCGATCGAGCGGCTAGCGATGTATTTTCTAGTATTCTTCTTTTTCCCAGGGATGATTTTACTCTCACCATTCCTCAATTTTCGCCCCAAACGCCGTGAAATCGAGGCTTAGAGATCGCTAATGCGGAGAATTGATGTCATTGTCATTGGGATCGTGGTCTTTGCGATCGGTGGTGCTGGATACTTGGGCTTAAAGCTGGCGGGATTAGATAGTATCGATGCGGGGATCTGGAGTCAACTAGTATTAGTTGGCATCATTTTGGCTTGGTCATTTAGCTATGTATTTCGAGTCGCGACCAAAAAAATGACTTATGGGCAACAGCTCAAAGACTATGAAGAAGCCGTTTTGCAAAAACGCCTCGACGAACTAACTCCCGAACAACTCGCCGAAATCCAAGCCGAAATCGAGCAAGAACGCAATAAATCCTAAAATTTGCCACAAAGTTTGATTAGAGCTGCTCGACTGGCATCCGGATCGATCGGCTAGACTTGCATGTAATCTTGCCAGTGAAAACTTTATGCCCTAACACCTACCCTCTACCCCCTAATTTATGCTCTCCGTCTCTAGTTGTTTTCAGTCTTTACGCGATCGCGGTCAATGTGCTCTAATTCCGTTTATTACCGCTGGCGATCCAGACTTAGCAACCACGGCAGCAGCACTCAAAACCATGGATGCCGCTGGTGCTGACTTAATCGAATTAGGCGTTCCCTATTCAGATCCCTTGGCCGATGGGCCGATCATTCAGGCAGCGGCTACTCGCGCGCTAGCGCGGGGCGTCAAGCTCAATGATGTCATCGGGATGGTAGCGGAGGTCAGTCCGCAGCTCAAAGCACCGATTATTTTATTTACTTATTACAATCCCATCCTAAATCTGGGCATTCGCAACTTTTTAACCCAAATTGCGGCTGCGGGCGTAAAGGGTTTGGTGGTGCCGGATTTGCCATTGGAAGAAGCTGAAGAGTTGTTAGTACCAGCGGCCGAAATCGGCATCGAAGTGATTTTGCTGGTCGCACCGACTAGCTCTCAAGAGCGGATTATCGCGATCGCGGCTAAGTCGCAGGGTTTTATCTATTTAGTCAGTGTGACAGGTGTAACTGGTGTCAGGTCGGGATTGGAGGATCGTGTTGGGGATATCCTGGCCAATCTGCGGAGTGTCACCGATAAACCGATCGCGATTGGCTTTGGAATCTCGGCGCCAGAACATGCTGAGCAGGTGCGTAAATGGGGTGCAGATGGGGTAATTGTCGGTAGTGCGATGGTTAAGCGTTTGGCAGAGGGAACGCCGTTAGAAGGGCTGAAATCGATCGAGCAGTTTTGTGGAAGTTTGAAAGCGGCGATTTGCTAATGTAACTTCAGTTTGGGTTAAGGCTCGTACTTAACTGCTTATAATGAGCCAATCGGCAAACAATCTTAACTGCTCGTAATAAGCGAATTGGCAAACTATAAATACTTGCTAGTTGCGATTTTCCTAGTGAGGGCAAAACCCGGATCTGGGGGTCGGAGCGACTGAAATCACGTGGAGGTTTCCGACCCATGTGTTTTAGTCAAGACAGAGGCTATCGCCAACGCAAATTCTTAACCCGTTGGCGTAGCCTCTCCGCTAGGAGACACTCACGTTAAAGTAGCTTGCGGAAAACCTACACAAGAAAGGCGATCAAAATATTCGATCGCCTTTACTAGTATCTGAATTTAAACAATCGGATCGATAATGCCGCCGCCGAGGACGATATCGCCGTCATACCAGACTGCTGCTTGGCCGGGGGTAATCCCAAATTGCGGTTCGTCAAATACCAATTTGACTTTGTTATCTGTTAGGGGAATCACGCTGACAGGGACGGCTTCAGACCGATAACGCACTTGCACTTGAGCGCGAATTGGGGCAATAGGTTGCGGGATCGAGACCCAGTTGACACGATCGATCGTGCATTCGGTGCCGTGAGTTTCCGCGCGGGAGCCGACGACGACTCGATTCTTGATGGCATCGAGGGCGACTACGTAGAGCGGTTCGGGTGCGGCAATGCCAATCCCGCGCCGCTGACCGATCGTGTAATGATGGATGCCTAGATGTTGGCCGAGGATGGCACCTTGAGTATCGACGATGTCGCCAGGACGCTCGTTGATATATTTATCCAAGAAGGTTTTCATCGAGCCGTGTTTTTCGACCAAACAGAGATCTTGGCTTTCGGGTTTATCGGCTGTGGATAAATTCAATCCAGCGGCGATTGCTCGCGTTTGGGTTTTGAGTGTCTCCCCCAGCGGAAAAACTGTTGCGGCCAAAATGTCTTGCTCTAAATCGTAGAGAAAATAAGTTTGATCCTTCGATCGATCGATCGCCCGACGTAGTTGATGCCGTTGTAGCGTATCGTCATAGGTAATTCGCGCATAGTGCCCTGTGGCAATATAGTCAGCACCCAACTCGGCTTTGGCATATTTGACCATCGGCCCAAACTTCACGGCCTTATTGCACTGCGAACAAGGTAATGGTGTAATGCCAGCTTCATAGCCAGCGACGAGGTAATCGATAATATACTGCTCGAAAGTATCGCGACTATCGACAATCTGATGGGTAATCCCTAACTGGTCGCAAATTTTCGCAGCATCAACCATGCCTTCCGAGCAACATTGACCTTTACCACGCATCAACCACAAGGTCAGACCGAGGACATCATAACCTTGCTCGCACAAAATTGCGGCAGCGACGGAACTGTCTACCCCGCCAGAGAGTCCAATGACAACTTTTTTTGGAGATGGCGACATCAGCATTTTTGGTATAACTTGCCCATTCCTAAGTTAACACTTCTCGATCGCGTTTGGTGGTTTAGATTGGAGAATGCGAATCGCTACGATCTGCTGCGGCGATTACCTCTGTTCGGCTACACCAACGCGACTGGTGCGGGCAGAACATCAACTAAAAGTTGGTCTTAAAACCGCCTCAGACCCCAAATTCCGCACTAATTTGACAATCCTTAAAGTATTGCTAGTATAGAATTTCAATCGATTTGGATTAACATCTTCAGCTAACTGACCATTCCGATTTCAAGTCGATCGCTATTTTTGGCGATCGATTGGGCATACTTAAACAAAATCGGAAAAAATCGTCGCAAGGCTTGGCTCTTGGCTAGTTTAGGGAACATCGATTTGCGGTCTAGCGTCGTTCAGAAAACAGTAGATCCTAGATACTATCCATGGCAACGATGGCCGGACATCAGCAGCTAAGCACTTGTTTAGTACTAGAATTCTATAGGTACGATAAACGACCGAAGTTAAAACCGATGTCTAAGCCTTAAACTAGACTACTAGACACTGACTTGAAGATAACTAACTATATAAATTTTTTATGAATACTGCTAGTTTGCGGACTTATATGTACAAGGGTACGATTGCTGGCCTCCTACCAGTATTGGCGATCGTCAATTTTCAGTCAGTAGGGATGACCGCACCAGCCCAAGTCGGTAAGTCCAGCACCCCAATTAAAACCATCCCCGCCAAGGTCGCGCAAACTCCAGCCAAGAAAGCCAAGCCAAAAGCTCCAGCTAAACCCGTTCAAAATCGCCGCGTCGCCGTACCTGCTGGTAGTTTTGCAGACTCCTACACATTAGGTGCTGGGGATAGATTGAGGGTAGACATTTTCAACGTACCAGAATATAGCGGCGAGTTTTATGTGCTTGGCGATGGTGCGATCAACCTGCCAGTGGTCGGTGCGATTCCCGTCCAAGGATTGACAGTTCAAAAAGCATCTGCTTTACTTACAAACTATTTCTCTCGCTACGTCAAACGACCGATCGTCACGATTAGCGTTTTGGCTCCCCGTCCCGTCCAATTCGCGATCGCGGGTGAAGTCACTCGGTCGGGTTCTTACACGATTCCCTTCACAGCAGACAATCGCAAGTTCCCCACGATCAGCCAAGCTATTCAACTCGCTGGTGGTACGACTCAGACCGCCAATCTCCGCCAAGTTCAAGTCCGGCGGGCAGCAACTGGCAGAATTATTTCAGTAAATATCTTTGATGTCCTTCAGCGCGGTAACACTTCTCAGGACATTACATTGAGGGATGGCGATACTATTTATATTGCCCGTTCTGAGGGTGTAAATACAGCAGACAGACTACGGTTGGCTGGTTCTAACTTGGCCAATCAAGATGCTACTGTCAAAGTCGCGATCTTGGGTGAAGTTGGCAAACCAGGTACTTACACGCTCAGAGGTGAAAGTGGTGGTACAACGGCAGCAGGCACCGGTGGACGAGTCACCCCACCCACACTGACAGAGGCAATTAAAATTGCTGGTGGGAGTACCGCATCTGCAGATCTGAGTCGGATTAAGGTCAGACGGAATACGCGGACTGGTAATGGTCAAACCGTACCGATTAACTTACTTAATCTGCTCAAAGCTGGAGATTTCGGTCAAGATATCATCCTCCAAGATGGCGATACGATCCTGCTCCCCACCGCAACTGAGATTAATAGTGCCAATAGCACTCTAGTTGCTGCTTCCAACTTGGGGCCACAGGCCATCAATCCGCCAAGAGTTGTTGTCGTCGGCGAAGTCAATCGTCCTGGTACTTACACGGTCACTGGCTCGGCGAACACGACCAATAACAATACTCAGTTGACTGGGACTGTCTCGCTGCCAACTGTCACCAATGCCATTCAATCAGCATCAGGGATTAAGCCCACCGCTGATATTCGTCAAATTCAATTGATTCGGACGACCCGCGCTGGCGAACAGAAAATCTCACTCAACTTGTTTAAACTGCTGCAACAAGGGGATACCAGTCAAGATATCATCCTCCAAGAAGGCGATCGGATCTTTATTCCTGTCGCCCAGAATCTGAGCGCACAGGATGTCGAGCTAGTTTCGACATCAACCTTGTCGCCAACAACGATCAAAGTCAATGTCATTGGTGAAGCTGGTATTTCTGGCGGCAGCCGTGACGTACCCTCTAATACCACTCTCAATCAGGCAATCCTTCTGGCTGGTGGTTTTAATAACGTTCGTGCTAACAAAAATGAGGTTGACCTAATCCGCCTCAATCCCAATGGTACCGTGACCAAACGATTGATCAGGCTGAACTTTGCCAGAGGGATCGATGCCGAGAACAATCCGCGTCTGCAAAACAACGATACGATCGTGATCGGGCGCAATAACCTGACTCGAATTGGTGACGGTTTCAGTACGATTCTGACTCCGTTTAATGGGCTGCTCAATATCCTCAGATTCTAGGATTTCAGAATTAGAATGGGGCAGAATCTCGCTTAGATCCTGCCCCATTCTGATGAATGGCAATACCCCACTCAATTCAATAACTAGCTAGTGCCATAGCGATCGATGATAATAGAGATCCGGTTATCGATCGATCTGCTCAAATTGCTATGAACACGACTAATTTACGGGATCTCTACCAACAGGTCATTCTCGAACACTACAAAAAGCCCACCCACCGAGGCAAAACTAACCCGATCGATCGCTATCAAAAAGGACACAATCCATCTTGTGGGGATACGATCGAGTTGACACTTCAGCTCGACGCGAGTGGCGAGCGGATCGATGATGTCAAATTTGAAGGCGAAGGCTGCGCGATTGCCATGGCTTCTGTCGATTTGATGGCTGGAGCCTTAACGGGCAAGACGATCTCTGAAGCTCTAGAATTAGTTGGAATTTTTCAAGGCATGATGAAAGGGGAAACAGAATTTCCCAAAGAGCAACGCAAACTCAATGTGATGAAGGGCGTGGCTCAATTTCCAGTGCGGATCAAATGTGCCAACCTCGGCTGGCATACCCTCAAAGCCGCACTCCAAATGACTGGAGAGGCCAAACTTGCCGATTTTATTACTAATGAAGCCGAATAGCGATCGATCAGTCAGAAGCTAAAGATATCAATAACATCACCATTGCTTGCAGTCTCGATAGCGACCCTAACCCCGATTCCCGATCCCCTATCCCCTATCCCCTAACTTAGATGATTTCAACTGCTGACTTTCTTAAATACTGTCAATGGTCGGGAATTGCCACCCTCGCATTTGCCGTGGCGACAATCTTGGCCTTGATCTTAAAATGGGGGTTCAAATACCGACTGGTTGGTGCAACGGGCTTTATGGGCGTGCTGACAGCCGGATTGTTTGCACTGAGTCTAGTGCCGATCGTGCATACCAGTGTCCCTGGAGCATTAAATTACTCCCTCATCTATGATAACGGTAGCGATCGCGCGACGATCGTCGTCAAAACACCGATTAGCGAAACGGGACTAGATGCCACATTGCGCCAAGCCGCCGCCGATTTGTATTCCTACGGTCGCTCCGGCGCGATCGACCGTCAGCTCAAGATTCGGGCGCGGACGACGATTCATCCCCAGCCAGGCGTCTCACAGCCCTTAGTCTTGGGCGAAGTAATCCGCTCGCTCGGTGGTGGTGAAGATAGCGAACTTCAGATCACGATCAATCGGGGTAATTTGGTCAAGGTAGCTCAAAAACAAGCATAATTACGATCGATTAGCTCGACACGGCGACAAAGTTTAAGTTATTAAGTTAGCGATGCATCTTGAATGGGAACAATATGAGAAGTTGTAAGGATTGAGAGTGGCCGAATAATGTTGTGTTCGATCGCGATCTCATCCAACTACCAAGCTCGGTTCGCCGCTCTTCTGACCTCATTTATAAATTTTCTGGATCGATCGTCAAAATCCACCGATTTGCTCGGATCACTGCCGCGATCGCCAGATATTTTGAAATTGCATCGTTCGACTCAAACTTAGATATTAAAGCTGGTTAACTTCATGAGGATTAATGACCCAAATTTACTTCAACAAGTCGTTAACTACCTAGATAGACATCAAGAAGCAGTTCGCATCAAAAAAATGCTCTACTGCCTGTGTACCAGTAGGTGGGAAAAGGATACTGAATATTTAGACTCGATTAATTTTCAGTATTTAATCGAACAGATCCTCCGCGAGCATACTACGCTCGATCGGTTCAGAGTATTATTGCAAAATCTGATTAAGACAGTTAATAAGCCCAAACAATATATCGAGATTGCTAAGGTAATTTATCTAGCGATCGGACAACTATATCCTGAATTCCGTCAAGAACATGGTGGTAGACCCCCATCACCCCCGCCAGCACAGGTCGATCGACCCGAACCGACCGTCTCCACCATTGATCGAGAAGTCCCTTCAGCGTTTCAGCGTGCTTATGCACCAGAACCGACTCAAGCCAACTACTCTCAAGGAGGAGTACCCTCGGCACTAGAACGTGCTTACGCACCAGCACCGACTCAAGCACTCACCAGTCAGGCCATACCCTCGGCACTAGAGCGTGCTTATGCACCTTTAGCTACTCAACAATTTGCGGAAGCACCAGCCGATAGTGAAGATGTAGATGAATCGGCCTACGAAACATATTACGACCCAAATCTCTCAGAAATGGGCAACTTTGGGGATGCGGAACCTGCGCCAGCAGCAGCATATCAGGTACCGGAGTATGACCCCTTCAGCTTACGCCAGAGCGTCATGAGCTACAGCAATCCGTTGCGTGCCAAAATCATTCTCCTGGTGATGCTGCGACCTGATTTTAATTTCAGCAGTCAATCAGTCGCCACCATGCGGGAATATCAACTCGACGATTTGTTGCTAGAAGTCCTCAAAGCTTACCCCAGCATGTCACAACTAGAAGAAAGCATGACTTGTGCCGTCGAGCTGCTAGTCGAACTCGAAGAATATGGCAAAGCCGCCACTGGACTGCTCCAGTCTTTGCTACCACTCTATACCGTTAAATCCTAAGCTGCCAGATTTGGCGTTCGTAATTAAGCTACGCTAGTAAGCATCAATTATCTTGTCAGGCACTATGCCGATCAAGAGTTTTTCTTGCGCTGAAGGGAGAGTAGATTAATTATGGTCAGAACTGCATCGACAATGTTACCTTTGGGTGTGAGTGCGCCAGATTTTCAGCTTACAGATGTTGTCAGTGGTGCCGCGATTTCGCTGGCTACTTTTACAGGCAAACCAGCTTTGCTAGTGATGTTTATTTCTGTGCATTGTCCGTTTGTCAAACATGTTCAAACCCAATTAGCACAGATTGGCAAAGACTATAGTGCCCAAGGATTGGGAATGGTGGCAATTAGCCCCAATGACATCGAGAAGTATCCTGATGATGCACCAGAGCATTTAGCAGCCTTAGCCCATGCTGAAGGGTTTAATTTTCCGGTCTGCTGCGATCTCAGCCAAGCCGTGGCCAAGCTCTATACGGCAGCTTGTACGCCCGATTTCTTTTTATTCGATCGCGATCTACGTTTGGCATATCGCGGCCAATTAGATGATAGCCGCCCCTCGAATGGCAAACCAGTCACAGGACAAGATCTGCGCCACGCGATTGAGTTCCTGCTAGCGGGTAAAGAGGTCGATCCCAATCAACGCCCCAGTATCGGCTGTAATATCAAGTGGATTCCAGGTAAAGAGCCTGAATACTTTACAGGCGTCCGCGCCGAAGAGTAAGGGCGATCGCATCCCTAATTCAAACTGCTATTGGCAATCGATCGAGTAGAGCTGGCTTATGAAAATTTATATTAAATAGCTAGAATTATCACTCGATCGGTGTGCTAGCATCCGTTCATTCACTACTTCGATTTATTCGCCGGGAGTTGAATTAACTAATGATCTTCATCTACGCCATCATTGCTTGGGGAATTGCTTTTATTACCTGCTGGACAGTTATTTCCCAGTGTCAGACTGGACTGATGACTGTACAACGGCTACACCGCGTGCCTTGTTACAAATGCAAATATTTTACCAATAGTTGCTATCTCAAATGTACTGTCAATCCCCAGGTAGCTTGTTCGGAAGCCGCGATCGATTGTCGGGACTATCAGGCGTTAGAACAGATCTAATTAGCGATCTCGTTACCATTATTTCTCACTCGACCTCACCCGTTTCGATCTCTTAATTTCTACCAAACAGCCACCACAGAGTAAGGTTCCCCACAATGCAGCAGGTTTGGGTATTTTAGTCGTAACTTGGGTTGGCGTAGCAATTTTGATTTGGTCGATGCCGATCGCATCACCGCCGCTATTAATCGAACTGACAAATTCAACTCTATTAAACTCCTCAGCCGGACTATCAGCAATAAAGCCAAAGAAGAATTCCGAACTATTGGCCGAACCAACATTTGTGGGAATGGCAGTTGAATTGACTAATGTAGTTCCATTGAAAAACTTCATGGTTAAGATATTACCGCCGTCGCCCAGATCTGTACCAAAGTAGCCGAAGGCTGCCAGTGAATTACTAAAGCTAATCGAAAAATTGTTTTCGCTGTTGATCGAAATACCATACATACCATCAGTCGGATAAGTACCAGCGTTAGTAAATCCGGCACCATTGGCTTTTTGGACGCTGGTAGTTGCGGTGCCAGGAACTCCAGGATTATTCGGATCTGTCGGATTCTTTTGCGTATACGAAAAAGTGGCAGTTGTGTTAGAAATTGTCCTGCTCAATCCGTTAATTGCACCTGATACTCCTTCAAAGCTCTCGGTAGTCACCGTTGCCTCGGCTAGGTTATCTGAAAAAGTCTTGAAAGCAGCCTCAGAGATTGGAGCAGTGACCTTTGTTAATGGTATTAATGGACTACTTGTGTTTAGATCGTACCCATTGAAAGTAGCGGCGATCGCCGAATTACTCATCAGCATCACTGAAACTGTGCCACTGACGATCGAACCAAGAGATCTGTATTTCATCACGATTCGGGGTTATCTAAAATTTGCCAATCTTAAACCTAATGCTGAAGGTACTTTCGATCTTTTACCAGTCTTTTTCTAATTCAGCCATTATACTATTGACAATAACACCCTGGACGCAACTAGTCAGTAGTCATCGATCGAATAACACTGTGATTTATGTCCTTGGAGAGCTAGATTCAGGTGCTAGTATCGATCGTGTCAATCCAAGAAATCTGTGTAGCAAAAACTTGAAAATTGAAAACTCAGCCAAATAGCTGAGTTTAGCTAGCAACTCACTGAGTCTTGAGGAGAACTTCGATCGTTATCGCCATAGATCGAAATATCCTCGCTAGCCGGAACTAACGAAGATATCTGACAGCGACAAACTGCCTGGAAAATTCCAGATCTAACTAAAAAAACTAATCGATCGCGATCGTCGTTGGCGTTGTGACTGGTGCTGCGCCCGAATTATTGCTATTGGGGGTATGGGGTTTGCGGAAGTCGGCATATAATTTGTCCCGCCAAGTGAAAAATAGATCGTAGTCTGGATTATCTGCAAAACCAGGAATACCTTTACCCTTGAGATTGGACGGAATATCGAGATAGGAGCCTTCAGGAATTTTGAGTACAAGACTCAAGCCCGCGACCGTCAAGTCTGCCAGAGTAGGGGTATCCCCAGTCAGATAAGCATAAGAATTTTGAGACAGTAGCATACAAATTGATTCGAGACTGCGGTGCATCTCGGCTTTGGCAGCTTTAATCGAGTCTGGTGTCAACCCGACACCCAAACCCAACAGATCGATCGCTTCTCTGGG